>DAOQNB010000024.1:0-15708 GCA_035335845.1 Acidobacteriota bacterium
CAGTGAACACGATATAAATCGGTTTTTTCAGTATATTGATTCACTGGTTTAATCAAAAAAATACAATCAAAAAAATACGTCCAGTAAAAAAAGAAAAATCCTTTGATTTGATCAAAGGATTTTTAAATAATATTGGTTTTATTTGGAAATTTTTTGAACTCTCACCTGGTTCAATTCCCAGGACCTGGTTTTGAGGTAAACGCCTTTGATCCAGGTCCCGGAATTGTGAGGAGAGACTTAGTTATTCGCTGGTGAAGCCGCCTGCGCGCCTGAATCGATGCTCAGGGTTTGGGTGTCGCCGCCGAAGGTAATGCCGGTGAGGATGGCATTGTCACCCTGGCGTGAGTAGTTCACTTCCGTGTTTGAAGCTTTGCGGGTGCGATCCGTCAGTTTGGCTGATGTCGTGGCCACAGCATTTTTGCCTTTGAGAATCTGCACCTGCTGGGTGCCTTCATCAAATTTCACATTGTATGTACCGGCTTTCACAACTGTACCATTGACATTGATATCGCGTGAGAAGGTCACTGAACCTTTCTTTTCGCCGGCAAACACCGCACCGGAAATCGCAGCAACCAGGGTCAAAGCAAACATTGAACGGAAAATATTGTTTTTCATGTCGGGTCTCCTCAAAAGTAATCTTTGTATTGTGTGTGTCAACCTGAAGCAGTTGACTGGAATGTCTCCCCTAACGGAACCCCCTTTTGAAAAGTTCAGGTTTTTTCCGCAAATTGAAAAATTTTTCCGCCTGAATTCCAAATAAGTGAAAATTGAAAAAGAAATAAACTCCGTACAGAGTCCGCTTTTTTATTGAAAACTAAAAGGATAAGTACCCTTGAGCAACAGTGTGTTATTGGGTTGGGAAAATGTGAATAAAAAAAGATTTTTTTCCGAACTCAAAGAAAAAAACCGGAAGCCTGAAAACCTCGACTGGTTTTCAGGCTTCCGGTCATACCATTTTGGGCGAGGGGTTGAGGAAAATACAATATTCTCAACGCTTTGGTCTTTCCACCATGCAAGGGAATCCTTGCCTTAAATAACCTTCAAATAATTCAATCAAAAGAGCTTGGCGAACTACTGACTACTGACTACAAACTGATGTAGGATTTCTTTGGTCCAGAGTGCTTCAAATCCGGCTGGGTCAATTTCATACCCATGGGTTCTGCCCTGGCGCCGAACGGTTACATTCCGGCCCTGGAGCACAATCAGCAGACCATTTTCGCAAACATCACGGGCCAGTGTCCGTTCAGTTTCGGTCGGATTTTCAAGGATGACCACGGTACTGGATTGATAGACCATGCCCTCGGCTTCCAGAATTTCATCTCGATATTCAGCGATCAGTACATCGAGCTTTGGATTTCGCAACAAGCTGGAAACATTGTGGTTATATTCAGGATGTTTGAATTTCTCCCTCTGGTTGACCACCACGGCTGACTGACAAACCGCACCTATGGTCAACGTTGGGTTCTGATTGAGCAAGGCTGCGGTCAGGTTCCGAACGCTGTTCCGGGTTGCCCGATTCAACGTGATGATGGGAATGGTGGCTGATTCAGGGGTTGGAAAGAAAGATTCCACAATTTTGGAGGGCACATCAATGCTTGAGCCGACGGCTGGATTCAAATGCATGAAGATTCCCGGTGCGGCATTGATTTCAATGATGCCAAAGCCACCTTCCTTCCACGACGTAGCCAGATCACCTGCAATCACGTCAATGCCAAGGCAGGTCAGGTGCAAATACTGGGCGATGTCTTCCGCCAGGGTGACATTGTCAGGGTGAACCGTATCGGTGACGTTATAACTCACCCCACCTGCCGACAAATTGGCCACTTTGCGCAGAAAAATGCGTCGTCCGGGTTCGATGACGCTCTCAAGTGTCAGTCCCTGCTCCTGTAAAAACATCATCATGGAATCATCAGATTTGATTTTCCCAAGGGGTGAAGTTGGCGTGTCTTGCCGGGCTGGGGACTGGTTTTCACGGTCAATCAACATTTGCAAGGTTGAATTTCCATCTCCCACAACCGAGGCCGGTTGACGTTTAACGGCGGCAGTAAACTTTCCATGAATACACAGCAATCGAAAATCTGACCCAGTGATATTCTTCTCAACGATCACATCCACGGGGCCACCTTCGGTTTCGATAGATTCAACGGCTTTGCGAAAAGCAAATTCCAGTTCGGTTTCATTGAGAATATTGGCTGTTACGCCAATTCCTTTATGGCCGGCCAGTGGTTTGACAACAACTGGATACCCGACTTCGCGGGCAAGCTGGGCGGCTTCTGCAAAGGTTGCCACCACACTGCCCTGGGGGACTGGAAATCCCATTTCGCCTAAAAATGCCTTGCAATCATCTTTGCGACAGGTGAAGTCAGAATCCAGATGGCTATCAGTCGAAAAGGTTGTTGAGGCACCCCGAATTTGTTTTTTACCATATCCGTATTGAACCAGTCCTTCATTCCAGAGGTAGGTGGTTGGAATGCCTCGCTGCTGGGCGGCTCGAATTAACGCATAGGTTGAGGGGCCACCAAACACCGAACGGCTAAACATTTCCTGAAGACCCTTTAACCGTTCCTGAAAATTGAAAGATTGGCGAGCCCCAATGGCTTCAAACCAGTCCCACACGCAATACAGGACTTCCCACTGAGTTGATTTATGCAGACACTGAACTGCCACTCTGACAAACTCCGGGTAGGTCTTTAAACTCCACTGATTCAGGTGCAGGCCGATATTGAGCTTGCCGACTTCCGAAACGGTTCGGGCAAAGAGGTGAGCGTGGGAATCAAAGATCTCCTCTTTGAGTTGAGGCAATTCGCGCGCAATGTCCCGTAAAAATTCCTGAATTGAAGCCGGTGACGGGTCTCCGGTCAGAGCAAAGTCAAATACCAGCGCTTCGGTTTCAAGGTACGGATTGGGTCCGATATAGTGACGGACATTAAAAATATCAAACACATCAGTCTCCCGTGCATTGATCCGCGTGGGATCGATAGCAATTTTGGCGTACATACAAATTCAAACTCCAGTTGTAGGCGAAGATACCCTCATCCCGAATTGGTATTTATCCTCGCAGGCTCATAACACTGAGCAAGGCCGACTGCGGGTTGTCAGTCGGAACCATATTAAAATGAATGGGTGGCAATGGATCCTGGTCAGTCGTGGTCAGCGTGGCACCACAGTCACGCGCCAGATGCGAAAGAATTGTGTGAATATTGATTGGATGGTCTTTGGAAACCACTGGTTGAAACACCACTCCAGTGGTCAAATCAATCGTTTCACCAGGACTGACCAGCGTAATTTTGAGGTTGTGGACAGCAAAATCATCCGCCTGTAGCCGAAGGTGGTCATCATCAATTTCAACCAAAACAAGACCGTTTTTCCCGATCACCCGCAAGGGTTGTTGTGGTTCGACCACCACAGCGGCGTGTTCGCAAATCCCAAAACCAAAGTGAAACGCTTCTTCTACGCTGGCCACAATTAATCGGCCCAGGCGGTTCCGCCGCAGGATATTTTGATCAATAATACCTGGTTCAAACAATCCAAGCCCCTGTTCGAGGACAATTCCAGCAGCATGCTCACTCAATGAAACTCCATACCGGAAGGCATCATAGCTGTCACCACCTGCAATCATAATAGATGATAGCGCCGAGGCTGAGCCGCTCACGGCAATGATGGTCGCGCCCTGTTGATAGGCTGACAGGAGTGCCCGATAGGCTGGCGTTTCCTCCCCACGATACAGCAACGTCTCAACCAGCCGCCTTTGATTTCCCCCAGTGAGCACAAACATCTTGAGCGTTCCAATCTGGTCAATCAGCTCTGGATTGTGGCGTTGTGCTTCAACATTGGTGGCAGTCAAATCAATGAACACCGATTCCAACCCACATTCTTTGAACAATCGGGTATATTCGCGGGCGGTCTGGGCCGGGTCTTCATTGGCGGTGGCAATAATTCCAACTGGTGTTGTGGCGTGACGTTTGATTTCATTGATGATGTCAACATCTTCAATCGAAAGGCCGCTTCCGAGCAGGATCAACCGCGAGTTGAGTGACAGTTCCCCAGGCAGAGTCTGTTTTCGGGTGTATTTCAGCGCCCGTTCTTCACGTCGTCGGGCGGCTGGAGAAATCTGGCGTTTTGAGACGAGCACTGAAAAATCAATGGCCGTATAGCGGTAATCCAGACCTTCCAGACAGGTCAGAATCCCGGTTGTGGCTTCCCGTTGAAGCTGAACGGTCACTTCGGTTTGCGAGGCTGGATCATAGGCGTTGCCCTGGTCGCTGGCATAACAGGACTGGTCGCCTTCCATCAACCGGACCATCAGTTCATAAATGGCATAACTTCCAAAGATATTTTTACGCGAAAAAGCAGGTGCTTTGAAAAACCCGGCGTCGGCTTCGCGAACCTTCTTTTTCAGATTGGGAATTACCAGGCGGTGGGTCAGATCATAGGCATCGCCATGATCAAGGTAACTGACCCGGATCCCCGAAAGTAACTGACCATCTTCAGAAAAGTGAGCGCGGGATTGATCTACGATAAAGGCGCCGAGTTCCCCAACCACTTCAAGTCGGTCGTTGGAGACAAACATCGCGGTATTTTCATCCACCCCGAATCCGTGCGCACAGCCAGCCGCCTGCATGGCCACAATCAATCGGCCCAGCCGTCCACGTTTGATAAAATGCTGATCAACCACGCCGAATGGAAAAAAGCCAAGTCCCCGACCAACCAGCAATCCGGGTTGAGCGGGCTCGGTGGCCACCCCGTAGACCACCGCTTCGAGCGAATGCCCTCCCATAATCATCGGGTCAGACATCACCGCCGCCCCGGCGCTGCTCCCGGCAATCAACCCACCGCGAGCAAAGAGTTCCCTGATTTTGATCAACGCCGGAGTTTCCTCCCCACTTTGAATCAGCGATGAAACAATGTGTGCCTGATCTCCGCCGGTAAAATACACACTTCCCAGCCGATCCAACTGGGCAATCACCGTTGGGTCAAACGCCGAGGTCTGACAATTATTCATCTGAATGGGGACATATTCGGCTTCGAAGCCATAACTCTGAAACACCAGCACTGTTTCGGCGCCGGTTTCTTCTGGTTCAGAAGAAGCCGTTGCCAGAACCCCGATTTTCCCCCCAGCGCATCGCAGCATCCGGTTGAAAATGTCAAGATTGGTGTCTTCTAACCGACCTCCAATGATTGCCAGTTGCTGCACCGGAGTTTGTTCGGTCAGATGTGTATCTTGTTCGAAAAAAGAAAATTGCTCCATAGGCTGATATTCTATTCGGGAGGATGATTGATGCAATATATATTACATAAATTTTCTTTTTTGTAAAGAGTGATACATAAAATTTATCTCAATGCCCACAATACCCACCCAGTCTTGCTTCAACTACCGGTTCAATCTTTGGTAACCTGTTGGTTGTCCAATCAATCGAACCAACCTGCTAGATTCTCAAAGAAACCATGGAACACACAGAACACACAGAACAATCCAAAAGAGAGGTTTGGCTGCCCTATTCAACGCCCCCAGGCCTGAATTCCCAATGAAAAAGCACCTGCACACGCTTCAGAAACGCATTTCACGCCTGGTGCGACCGGTACGGCTAACCCGACTTGATCGGCGCACGATTAAACTCAACCCGGCAGATGTCGCCTGTTTTCTGGTGGTTCGCAACGAGGAGGAACGTCTTCCCTACTTGCTCAACTATTACCGGGAGCATGGCATTGCACAGTTTTTTGTGGTTGAGAATGCTTCGACTGATGGCACGCAGGCATTTTTGCTGACTCAACCTGACGTTGCCCTGTGGTTTACAGACGCCTCGTTTCGGAAAGCTCGATGTGGAACGGATTGGACACTGTGGCTGCTCAGACGCTATGGGATGGGGCGATGGTGTCTGGTGGTGGATGCTGATGAATTGCTGTACTACCCAAACTCAGAGCGTCGGAGTATCCCTGACCTCTGTACCGGGCTGGAGGCTGGGGGTTATGAAGCAATGGCCGCCATCATGCTTGATATGTATTCTGACCGACCCATTCACGAGACCACCTACACTGCAGGACAGCCGTTTCTGGAGGTCTGTCCATTTTTTGACCGCCAGTTTTACCATGTCAAACTTGACCGGTTTTATAACCACACCCACCCACCCAGTTATTTCGGCGGCATGCGTCAGCGGGTCTTTGGGAGTGATCCTCTGGGGCAATACGGTGAGCATTTTTACACCCTCAATAAAGTCCCGCTCTTTAAATACCAGTCCACCCTGGAGTTTTTTGATAACTTTCACTGGACAAGCTGCACCCGACTGGCGGCAGAAACCGGCACCTTGCTCCATTTCAAGTACTTTGCTTCTTTTATTCGATATGCCGAAGGCGAAGTTGCCCGAAAGGAGCATTGGAATGGAGGCATTCAGTATGCCAACTATCAGGCGAAATTAAAGCAGCGAGGGGATTTAGTGCTCTTTGACCCGGAACATTCGATCCGGTTTCAAAATAGCCAGCAACTGGTGGAGTTAGGGATTATGACTTGTGAAGATATCAGGAGTCAGTGCTACACCTGAGGGAGTTCGAATCAGCTCTCTTGTCTGCTCTCTATTCACATCACTGACCGCTGACTGACTACCTACTGACCAGCCTGAGACTTCATCCAATAAAAATGGATCAATCTGCCTGCTAAACGTGTGATTCTGACTGGCCAGGAAGCTGGCCAGGCCGTATTGGCCAGATCAAGGTATTTGAGGAAGGCCGTGCGATGTCGCAGGTCAAAATAGCGCAGACTCAAATTCATCAGTATTTCAAAGCGGATTCGGTGTTCGTTCTGACGAAGTTCAGTCGGCAGGTTCGGATCTAAAAACAACCGGTTGAGGACTTGTTCGAGTTCGGAGGCGTGTTCGTAAACACCACCTGGGATCGAGGTCTCATACTGTCCGATCCGGGTTGTCACCTGAGTGACCCATCCACCGAGCCCACCTGCCACTGCCAGGCGGGCAATCAAATCCTCAACGTCAGTAAATTCCAGCCGGGTATCAAACCCGCCGACACCATCGAGCCAGCTTCGGCGAAATAGCATGGCGGCTGGCTGAGCTGGATAGCGCAGCAAATAGTGTTTCAAATCGGATTCCGGAGCGATTTTCCACGGTTGCACCGTACACAGAACTCTTTGATGCTGGTTTACCAGTTCCCACCCACTATTGACGAGACAAAAGTCCGTGTGGCGGCGCAACACCTGGACCTGGTCAGCAAGTCGGGTTGAGCGCAACATTGAATCTTCAGCGTCCAGAAATGCGATAAATTCGCCAGTTGCGACGGAAAGCCCAAGGGTTCGCGCGGCTGAAGTCCTGCATTGAGGTTGCCGGAAACTCCGAATTTGAGCGATGTAAGGCTCAAGGCGCACCTGTGTCGCATCAGTCGAACCAGCATCCACGACGATAATTTCAAGATCCGGGTAGGTTTGGGCCAGGACACTCTCGATTGCCTTTTGGATTGAGCCGGCCCCGTTTTGAACTGTCACGATCACACTGACCCGGTTGGCAGAAGGCTGGCTGGCTGGCCTGTCTGGGCGATGTGGTTCAAATCGGACGGGTGGTTTCCTGGATTGTGTTTGAGGCCAATCAAACGGAAGGCTTTTGAGTCGTCGCTGGTAAGCATCAAACAAAGGTTTCAGTTCCGGGAACTTTGAAAATGAGTGACCTGTCCAGTGAGTCGTAATTCGATCTGGGTGGTCTGGTGAGTACCCGCTGAAATGGAAAAAAACGAGTGGGTGGTTATTAACAAGGAACTTCAGCGGGGCAGGGTTTGGACGTTGAGTCGTGAGATGGCGTTCATGGAGGTTCCAATAGGCAACGTTATACCCTGGGTCGTTCAAAATCCGGACATTGAGGCCGAAACTTGGAGCAAAGTCGAGCCAGAGTTGATCACAATTCATACTTTCACTCAACCGATGATAGCCAAACCGGCCCAGTCGTGCTTTCCACCATTTCAAAAACGCATGGCCATCCGGAGTATTGGAAATACCGATAAATCCACCGTTATAAACCCCGCGTCGCAACACGGCAATTTCTTGAAAAATATCAGAATTGTCCTCAGGGAGGCGGCAGAAATGAGGTGTCAACACGATGGACGCCGTATCTAACATCTTCCAGAGAACGGGTTCAATTGATCCAAAAAAACAAATATCAGCGTCAAAGTAGCTGATTTTCGACACTCCATAATGAAGGAGCAGGTATTCGAGCCAGAAGGGTTTGAGTGCATTACAGAGTTCAAAAGCCGTATAACGTGACTCCATCCCGGTGTAATCCTCAATGCCTAGCTCCGCGGCACACACCACTTCAAACGTAGCTGGCAAAACCGGAAGACTGGCGGCACCCTCACCAACCAGCAGTACATACACCTTTCCCTGGGGGTGATGTTCGATAAATGAACTTCCCATCGTCAAAGCCAGGCCAAGGTATGGAAGCGTTGCAATGGTACAAATCATATTGGCACAGTCAGAAGCAGCACTTCAGGTCAACCAAAAAGATTGAGGCGCAACCAGTGGAGCGCGGTCGAAGAGAGTTCAAGCGACTGGTTGAAGGCCCCGGCCAGATCACCCTGCTTTAAACTATGTTGGGCTGAATGTGAGGCCCACTGCATGTTTTTCAGGAGTGCAAACCGGGTGGAAAGCCGATAAATGTGTTCAGGAAGGTAGTGTCGCGAAAACTCAATCGCGCGCCGTTCGTCGGTTAAAGCCTGGCCTGCGCGGCGCAACTTATTTGTGGTGGAGTCTGCATGATGACGGTAGCAGGCCAGGCATTCAGGTTCAAACCAAACTTTGGAAAAAACACCGATCCGCTTCCACATATCCCAATCAGGGGCATAGCACAATCGAGCGTTAAATCCACCGATGGTTTCATAGACAGACCGTCGGACCACGATTCCAACGACTTGAACCCGGTTCCATCTGGCCTGGCGTTCGAGATAGTCTTCGACAATGCCAGCCTCGGGGCGGTCTTGAGATGATGTCCAGGTGATTCTCCCGGAGGCGTTTACTCCATAGACCCGGCAGTAGGCGGCACCAATGTCTGGATTGTGTTCAATCGGAGGGCGGAGCCGATCATAAAATCCGGGTAACAGTGTGTCATCCTGGTGCAGAAAGTGTATCCAGTGGCCAGTTGCGGTTTGCAGGCAAGCATTCCAGTTAATCGCCAGGCCCAGGGTGTGCGGGTTTCGCAAAAATTTGATTCTTCCCTGGCCCAGACGGGTGACAACTGGTTCCGGGTCAAACTGGGTCGAGGCATCATCCACCACCAGGATTTCCATGGCTTCCGGGCCAGGATCTTGCTGCAAAAGGCTGTGCAGGGTCTCGGTCAACAATGCTTCAGATGGATTAAAGGTGGGAATCAGAACTGACCAGAACGGGCGAATTGTACCGGCTGGGACTGGCTCAATCAGTGGGAGACTCTCACGGTAGAGAGCGGCATAGGCTGTGAGTTGATCAAGCGGAGAGGAGGTATCCATAAGGGCGGCTTGTGGTCAAGGGCTGATTTTGGGTGATAAACCGCCAGTAAACCACAAGTACCATGAATTTGAAATCAGTCTGGCTTCTTCACCAGTGGGATTTGAAAATTGTCTTATGAAGAGTAGAAAAAAACGCGATTACCGGGAGTTTGCCGTGTGTCCGGTAATCGCGTGCCAACCAGCATCCAGAGTGTGCAGTGTGTCTACCAGTCTTAGAGACGTCTTAACTCAAATCGGGGGCCAGGATAGTGCTCACAGGTGCAACTGGTCATGAGCAGTTGCACATGCTGCGTTCAGCGTTTCGTGAGCGAATATTTTCAAAATAATCAATGACTGCCACGCGCAGACCAACGTCGCGACCGAGGCATTCACTGATAAACCACTTGTGATCAAGAATTTGTGACCAGATGGTGCGGGCTTCGGGGGCAGGTAGCCGGCGACCGGTAAATTGACTGATGAGTTTTTGTTCCTCAGTTGAGGCATCAGTCGTGGTTTTTTCAATCACATATTCCAGGCGAAATGGAATTGGCATCTGTTCCTCCTTTTGGCTCTCCCACACGACAGTTGAACTGTTTCTGCCGGCAGTGGACTGTTTCAGGCGGTATGCCCTGAAACAAAGCCGCAAGACCTAGCCGTCTTACGGGTGGCCTGAGCCAGGCCAGGCATCCGAACCAGAGTTCGAATGGAATCAGGAATGAGGCCCGAGATTGTTTTAGAGTTCTTTCAAAGTGTCGGCACATTGGCTTTCATTTTGAATCAATCCCAAGCACTCTTGTCACGACAGTTCAGGTGAACCTGATCTATCTCACGGTGATTACATTTTGTTGTTTTGGAAATGCAAATCGAGCGTGATCATAGCGGTTCACCTGCGATGCGTCCAATTGATTGTTCTAATTCAATCAATCAAAAATTTCGATGTCTGGAACCTATACCAGGAAAAGCAGATGGAGTTAACACACCTCAAAACCTTTCGTGCTGTTGCCGAAACTTTGAACTTTACCCGGGCGGCGGAGCGCCTGCATTTAACGCAATCAGCCGTCAGCCATCAAATCCAGATGCTGGAAGCTGAGCTTGGCGAGCCGCTCTTTATCCGTGCGAAACGCGGGGTGAAGCTATCACAGGCGGGAAAAACAGCGCTTGAGTATGCTGAGCGGATTTTAAATGAAGCCGAAGAACTCAAAGAACGCATCCGCGGAACAGAACATGTCCCGATTGGGAGAGTCCGCGTGGCCGCCGCAACCCAGGCGTTTGTCTCATTGTTTGCTCCACTGTTTGAATCGTTTATGCGCACCCAGGGCGGGATTGAATTGCTCTTTCGAACCACAGTCAGCACCCATCAGACCATCGAAGACATCCTCAATGGTGCCTGTGACGTTGGTTTTGCCTCGCTCCCGGTGTCTTCCCCGGCGCTGCAGGTGACGCGGCTTTTTGAAGATGAACTGGTGCTTGTCGTTGGTGGGAATCACCGGTTGCGCAAAAAAACGACGGCTTCAGTGGCGGATGTGCAGCGCGAGCGGTTGATTTTGTTTGAACGGGGAGCTTCGATTCGGCGGGCGACGGATGAATTTTTTGCTGAAAGCGGAATCCGCCCAAAACTGGCATTAGAATCAAATGATACGTACTTTGTAAAACTGATGGTGGCGCATGGCTGGGGGATTTCTCTGCTGCCTTCCTGGGCTGTTCGTGAAGAAGTCGCCGCCGGAAAACTGGCTCAACTCAAAATTTCAGGCCATCGGCTGCGGCGAGTCGTGAATATGGTCTCGCTGGGGCGGTTTCAATCTTCAGCCACACGGACCTTTCTGGATTTTATTCTAGAACATAAAGATACCTTGCAACAGATGGCCAATTGCCAGGAAGAGGTAAGGAGTGAAGACGTGAAAGAGCGAAGGAGTGAAATCGTTCAGCCTTGATTTCTGATTTTGATCTATCCTTCTGAAAATCAAGGATTTTGACTCCTTCACTCCTTCACTCTTTCATTCCTTTACTCTTTTGCTGATGTGGCTACCAAATCTGACATTGAGATGCCCGGACCATTGATTCGCCTGATTTGCAGCCGAAGGCTTTGGTAAATTCCGGCATGTTTGAAAGCGGGCCATTGACCCGGAATTTTGCTGGCGGGTGCGGATCTACCTGGACCATATAGCGGGCAAATTCGGGACGCATATTGGTTCGCCAGACTTGAGCCCAGCCGAGGAAAAACCGTTGTTCAGGTGAAAATCCGTCAATTTCGGCAGGACGTGGTTTTCCAGCCATCGCGCGTTGGAGGGCGGCAAAGGAAATGGTCAGCCCGCCAAGATCGGCAATACTTTCGCCTAAAACCAGTTTCCCGTTCACGCTCACGCCTTTTTCGACTTCATAGCCCGAAAACTGCTGTTCGACACAGGTGGCTCGTTCGATAAACTTGGTCTCATCATCACTTGTCCACCAGTCTTTCAGATTGCCCTCTTTGTCAAACTGACGGCCCTGGTCATCAAAGCCGTGGATAATTTCGTGGCCGATGACGGCGCCCATTCCACCATAATTGACTGCATCATCCGCGTTTGGATCAAAGAACGGAGGCTGCAGGATTCCGGCTGGAAACACGATTTCATTCATCAGCGGGTCATAATAGGCGTTGACCGTCGGAGGTGTAATCCCCCATTCGGTTCGGTCTACGGGTTTCCCGATTTTTCGCAACTGACGGGCAAATTCAAATTGCTGCGAGGCCATAATATTGGCCAGATATGATTCCCGAGAAACTTCCAGTCCTTTATATATCTGCCATTTATCGGGATACCCAATCTTGGTGACAATTTTATTGAGTTTGGCAATCGCCTGTTTGCGGGTTTGTGGACTCATCCAGGGCAGGCCCGAGAGTTTTTCTTGAAAGGCCGCTTTAATGTTGGCAACCATCTCCAGCACACGTTGCTTTGCCTGGGCACTGAAGTATTTTTCGACATACATCTGGCCAAGTGCTTCACCCAGAGCTGTGTCCGTCATCCCTACCACTCGTTTCCACCGGGGCTGATTTTCTTTTTTGCCTTCAAGGTAGGCACTGTAGAAAGCAAAATGTTCATCCACAAATTTTGAGGATAAAAACGGTGAGGCTTCACTCACGAGGTGCCAGTGCAAATAGATTTTCCATTCTGGAATCGGAATTTCAGTCAGCAGAGTGTTGACCGCCTGGAAAAATTTGAGTTGACCAACATTGACTTCTTTGACTCCGGGCGCATTGATCGCCTTGAAATAGGCGGGCCAGGAGAAATTCGGTGTCAATTTTTTCAACTCGGCCAGGTTTTTCAGGTTGTAGGTCGCTTTAGGGTCGCGTAATTCAACCTGAGTCATCGAGGCTTCAGCCAGTTTGGTTTCAATGGCCATCACAATTTTAGCGTGGCTGGCTGCAGTTTTCTGGTCTTTGCCAAGCAGTTGGAACATATTGGCTACGTGGGCCACGTATTTTTCACGGGTTTCTTTGCTCTTGTCTTCGGTATCAAAATAGTAATCCCGTTCTGGGAGACCCAACCCACCCTGCGTTGCCCCGGCGATACTGCGCTGGCTGTTTTTGGCATCCTGCTCTGAACCAAAGGCAAAAACCGCACCAACCCCCAATGCATGAAGGTGGGCAATCGCCGTTTGAAGGCCAGCCTGGTCTGAAATGGCTTCGATCCGGTCAAGTTCCGGTTGGAGCGGTTTGATTCCAGCCGCTTCAATCGCCGCCTCATCCATCCCACTGGCATAGAAATCACGCAACTTTTGCTCGTTTGAGCCTTTGGCCGCCGTGGTACTTTTCAGAAGTTGTTCTAAAATCAAGCGCTGATTTTCTACGTTCCGATCATTAAGTTCGTTAAAACTGCCCCAGCGCGAGTAAGCGGCTGGAATTGGGGTTCGTGCCATCCAGCCACCGTTGGAATATTGATAAAAATCAGCACAGGGTTTACAGGTTTTATCCATATTTGAAACATCAAACCCTTTTCCCGTATCAGTTGGCTCCGCCGCCAGAGTCCCAACCGGAATCAACGTACTTGTGCCGATCAACGTCACCATCAGTAAAACTATCAAAATGCGCATAGGTCTCCTCTTCCTAAAAAGTGAGCGAAGAGCGAAGAGCCAGGTCAGTGGGTGGGTCTGCCAGCTTTCCACTCCCACCCGCTCACGCAGGTGGTACTGACCAGTCCTTATTTCACTCTTCGCTCTGTTGCTCTCGTTGCTACTTGCCCTGGAAATTGGGGCGACGTTTTTCGACAAATGCAGTGATGCCTTCCCGAAAATCATGGCTTTGACCACACAGCAACTGGGTTTCCAGTTCTGCCTGGAGCTGTGAGGACAGGTCGTTGGTATAGCTGAGCCGCATCAATCGCTTGAGATGGCCAATGGTGGCGGTTGGGGCCGCAGCAAGCCGGCCAGCCAGTTTTTTGACTGTGGTTTCAAACTCAGCATCTTCAATAACCTGGCTGACGATTCCCATTTGATGAGCTTCTGCTGCATCAAAGACGCGTCCTGACAGGAAGAGTTCAAAGGCGGTGCTCCATCCGACCACACGCGGTAAAAAGAAGGTTCCGCCGCCATCCGGGATGAGCCCGATATTGATAAATGCCTGCGTAAACGAAGCACTTTTGGTGGCAACCCGGATATCGGCAGCCAGCGCAAAATTAAACCCGACACCGGCACAAGAACCGTTAATGGCGGCGATGACCGGTTTGGGAATTTCGCCCATCAGTGAAATTGTCCGATTGATGTCCCCAATGTGCTCACGAAAGACCTCGTCTGAGGTGGCCCCTTGCGAGCGGATCATTTCCTTGATGTCGCCGCCGGATGAAAATGCCCGGCCCGCACCCGTAAAAACGATGGCCCGCACTGCGTCAGTATCACGCAGCGTTTCAAATGCCCCGAGCAGCTCCACAATGGTGGCTTTATCAATGGCATTGAGTGACTGGGGACGGTTTAACACAACAATGCCAACCGGCCCTTGAATATCAACTAAAATGTTTTCGTATGCCAAGGCTTTCTATCTCCTTTTTTGACTGGAGGTTGGTTATTAGGTAAAGTAAAAACTCGTGATTTCTTCGGCTCATCTGAAGGAAAATCCAGTCAATGAGGGTAGACTTCAGATGTGGGTGGAAAAGGAAGGGGCTTCATTTTGGGCCCAAGGCCGAAACCTGATCAGTTCGGCCATTTTACACTCAACCCGCAGAAAACATGCAGCCTGAATTCCAGCAGTTTGTACCACAACGCCGCATCCAGATTCGAATCATCCCTTTGATTTCGAGCTACATCGTTCAAAAAAGAGGAAGAACTCACCTTATGCCAGAGCCAACACCCGTCGTGTCTGCTGCAAAACATCTATCGTCTGTGATGCTATTTCAATTTACTGACCTGCATCTGTTTCCGTCGCGTGATGGTAAACTCTTGGGAATCAACACGTTTGATTCGTTGCAACAGGTTTTTGAACTGGCCCTGGAGCAAGAGGATATCCCTGACGCCATCCTGGCGACTGGCGATTTGGCCCAGCACGCCACCGCCGAAACCTATCACCTGCTGCAGTCGTGTTTTGAGACTTTTTGTCGGCAATTGAGAAAAACCGAGTCGGCGCCACTCATCCCAGTGTACTGGCTGGCTGGAAATCACGATGAAGTTGAAATGATGGCCAGTCACCCGGTGACGGAACCGATCAATCCGGCCAATGCTTTTAAGATCAAGGAGTGGCAGGTATTGATGCTCAATTCCAATGTCCCCGGCGAGGTTCATGGCCGGCTAACGGTTGAGGAACTCAACCGGCTGGATCAGGCCTTAGCCCAAAATCCAGATCGGTTTACGCTGGTGTGCCTGCACCACAACCCGGTGCCAACGACTGATGATTGGATGGGTGAAATCGGGCTTCATGAGGCAGATCATTTTTTTGAAGTGATTGATCGCCATTCAAATGTGAAAGGGATTGTCTGGGGACATATCCATCAGGAATTTGTCGGCACCCGCAAGGGCGTCCTGATGCTGGCGACACCCTCAACCTGTTTCCAGTTTAAACCCAATTCGGTTGAATTTGCTCTCGACCACATCAATCCAGGGTTTCGGTGGATTCATTTACTGGCCAACGGTGATATTCGGACGGGGCTGCATCGGGTCAAAGATTTCAAGCAAAAAGCCGAGCGAAAATCAAAAGGGTACTGAATGGAAAGCGGCGTCAAGCCGCCGCACTCCAAAATGAATGGAAAGCGGCGTCAAGCCGCCGCACTCCAAAATGGCACAGCGATTGTATCCAAT
>DAOQNB010000024.1:15808-17653 GCA_035335845.1 Acidobacteriota bacterium
TGGAAAGCGGCGTCAAGCCGCCGCACTCCAAAATGGCACAGCGATTGTATCCAATTCATTTTGTCGCTTTGATCCAGGTCAAATTGCGGAAACTTACGTGTTTTGATCTTCAATTGAATGGTGGGTGACTATGCTTGAAACAGTTGATTTAACGCTTGAGCTGAAAAAGAAAGACTATAAAGCGATTGCCCCTGGCTTGAGAGAAAAACTCCGTCAGTTGCAATACAAATGTAAAGATGAGGAAATCCCAATTGTCATTGTTTTTGAAGGCTGGGATGCTGCCGGCAAAGGGTTGATGATTTCAAGACTCCTTGAACGGCTTGACCCACGTGGATTTACCGTCCATCCATCTCATCCACCAACTGAGGAAGAATCCGCCCATCCATTTTTGTGGCGGTACTGGGTACGCTTACCCGAAGATGGTCAAATTTCCCTCTTTGATCGCTCCTGGTATGGCCGGGTCCTGATTGAACGCGTTGCTGAAATGGTTCCCGAAAGCGTCTGGCAACGTGGGTTTGAGGAAATTCTACAATTCGAACGACAACTGGCGGATGACGGGACGGTGATGGTGAAATTTTTTCTCCATATCACCAAAAAAGAGCAGCGCCGTCGGTTTCTCAAACTTGAAAATGACAAATATGAGCGCTGGCGGGTGACCAAATGGGATTGGAAACATCATCGGGAATATGACAAATACGTCGAAGCGATTGAAGAAATGGTCGCTCGAACCGACACGCCGTTTGCTCCGTGGACCATTGTTGAAGCGACTGACCGGTATTTTTGCGAAGTCAAAATTTTTGAAACGCTGGTTCGGGCCATGGAAGAGGCGATTGAGTGGCGGTACCACCACGCTGGCGAAATTGGCCGCTCGAAAGTTGGCAAAGCCTTGCGCACCGAACGGCTAGAGTTGCTGGAACGGCAACTGCAAGCCGAATCAGCCAGAGAAGAGGAGGCTGCCCATGCTGGACAAAGTTGACCTGACAAAAAAAATTGCCCCGGAAGAATATGCCAAAGAATTGAAGAAATGGCAGTTCTGCCTGCGGCAGCAATCACTCCGGTTGTATAACCAGCGTCGAAATGCACTGGTGCTGTTTGAAGGCTGGGATGCCGCCGGCAAGGGCGGCGCCATCAAGCGAGTGACGGAAACGCTTGATCCGAGAGGCTTTCGCGTCAACACGTTTTCGGCACCGTCAGGGGCTGAGGCCCGACACCATTATCTCTGGCGATTTTGGAAGACGTTACCTGATCCAGGACGGATCGGAATTTTTGACCGGTCGCATTATGGACGAGTCCTGGTCGAACGTATCGAGGGGTTTTGCACTGAGGCCGAATGGAAGCGGGCGTACCACGAAATTAATGAATTTGAATCCCAACTCAGTAATTTTGGCACCGTTGTCGTCAAATTCTGGCTTCATATTGATCAGGATGAACAGTTGCGACGTTTCCGAAATCGGGAACTGGATCCATTTCGAGCCTACAAGTTGACCGAAGAAGACTGGCGCAATCGGGCCAAATGGCACCTCTATGAAAATGCAGTGGTTGATATGATCAAAAAAACCAGCACCCGCTGGGCGCCGTGGACGATTGTGGAGGCCAATGACAAATATTATGCCCGCATCAAAGTTGTGAAGACGATTACCAGAGCCCTGGAAGCCGTGGAATAAAATGGGGCTCAGGGTTTGGGGCTGAAGACTCGCAAGCTCGGGGCTGAAGAAAGCGGGCTTGGGGCTGAAGACAACGGGCTGAAGACTCGCAAGCTCGGGGCTGAAGAAACAGGGTTTCATACCCTGAGCCCAACTTCTTCAGCCCTCAGCCCCAAGCCCGAGTTCTTCAGCCCCCAGCCCT
>DAOQNB010000024.1:17753-19425 GCA_035335845.1 Acidobacteriota bacterium
AGCCCCAAGCCCGAGTTCTTCAGCCCCCAGCCCTCAGCCCCAAGCCCGAGTTCTTCAGCCCTGGCTCCTCAATCCATCCGGTCAAAAGTCAGGTCGGGGACCAGAATGTGCTGTTCCAATAATTCCGCCGCCAGAATGAGCACTTCCAGTTCTCCTGAGAGTTCATGGCAACAATCCTGGAGGGTATTGCGACCATTCAATACTGCCCGGAGGCGCGCCAGATATGGGTTTAATTCGGGTTCCAACAGAAGTTTTTGAGGGTCAAACTGAAATCCATACACTTTTGATAAATCCGGGAAGACATCGTCAATGAGCTGATTGGCTTCGTCAAAGCGCCGTAACCCTTCGATCAGAAGTTGTTGGGTGCTATAGGGAATGGTTGTTTGACAATCAACTGGCTGAGAAAAAAACGAAAATTCCCCAGTCATCCAGTACACCAGTTTATATGCAACCAGTTCACCGGAATAGGGGCCAAGTTCGGCCTGAACCAGTGTTCCTTGATGAAAGTACAGGGTCGCTTCCTGCCCTTCGGAACGCAGGCGTAACAGACCAGTTTTTTGACCATGATCAAGCAGTTGGAGCAATTCAGGAAATGCGATTTGGGTTAATTGACCAACCATATCCGGCTGCTTTTGATGGCGGAGTAAGAGTTTTCCAACTCGAAGCACCAGTTCGGCCAGGCTGAAGGGTTTGACCCAGAAATCTTCTACCCCTCGATCCAGAGCGGCGATTCGTTCTTTTTCCAGGCTGTTGGAAGTCAGGCATACAAATGGAACCTGACACAGGGTTGGGTGGGCCCGGAGGGAGGTAAAGAGTTGACTGCCATCCATTTGCGGCATCATCAAGTCAGAGATAATCAGGTTTGGGCAGGTCTCTACTGCTTTTTGGTAGGCTTCTTCGCCGTTGCTGGCTGTGACAATCTTGCACCCCAGCCGCTTGAGGGCCATGGTCAAAAGCTGGAGCACTCCAGGTTCGTCATCAACCACCAGCAATGTATGGTTGGGAAATTTCATTTCTAACTGCCGACTGGTCACCTCGACCGGAGGTTTTTCTGATTCCTCCAAGATCCAGGTGCCTTTTGAGCCTTGAGCCCATTCTTCCCGATGCAGGTTGACATATTCGACCAGTTCTTTTCGATAGCGAGCATCTTTGAGTCCAAGCGGTGGCAGCGTATTGACCAGACCCAGCGCAATGGTTGCTTTTCCTTCGCGAATCAAAATTTCAAGCACGTTGACCATGCGTTGATAGGCGTCTTCGTACTTTTGAAGCTGGATGTTCAAGTCTACGATTTGGCACAACAGGTTTACCCGTTGTTCAGGAAGGCACATTCGTTCAGCCTTGCGCAGGAATGCCAGGGTGAATTCCGGCTCGTTTCGTTCCCGGTACAATTCTGCTACCTGACATAAGACAGCGACTGCTTTTTCATTGTTTCCGGCAGCCTGGTACAGATTGCACAACTGCTGCAACGTGAAAATATTGGTCGGGTTGAGCGAAACTTCTTTTTCAAGTTGATCGAGATCACGTCGAATTTTTGTTTCGTCAAAAACCATGGCCATCTGCTGGCTGACTGAGCGAACACGTTGAACCAATCCCATATGTTTTTGGCGCAGTCGTTTTCTGATGCGGCAAGAAAATGGTTACCCCATTTGAAAAGCAACGGAAACGGTCTGCA
>DAOQNB010000025.1:0-19313 GCA_035335845.1 Acidobacteriota bacterium
CGAAAACCCGGAACCCGGAACCCGGAACCCGGAACCCGGAACCCGGAACCCGGACCCCCCTCCACTTCCAGCCTGCTACCGGCGTTCCTTCACATAGGGGGTGCCCAAAGCTTTTGGAGGCAGAGCTTTACCGACAAATCCAGCCAGAAAAATCATTGTCACTACATAGGGAATCATTTGAATGAATTGGGTTGGTACCACAACTCCCCCAAGTTTGATACCTTGCAGGCGAATTTGAATGGCGTCTGTAAACCCAAACAGCAGACAGGCAACCAGGACCCGCGTCGGCATCCAGTTTCCAAAAATCAAAGCGGCCAGCGCAATGTATCCGCGACCAGAGGTCATGTTGCGGGTATAGAGTGAATTTTGGCCAATTGAGAGATAAATTCCGCCAATGGCAGCCAGAATTCCTGAAATGAGGACTCCCTGGTATCGCATCCAGTCCACATTCACCCCGGCGGTATCTGCGGCCTGAGGTGTTTCCCCAACTGCGCGCAGTCGCAGGCCAAAACTGGTGTAGAAAAGCACGTAGTAGGTCATCGGAACCGCCGCCAGCGCAATCACGATGGGGGTATAGGGCAGGGTGAGTTCCTTTGGCAAGGACGGTGTTGATCCGCTGGAAGCAAAAAGTGCCCCGGAAAGCAGGGCTGGGATACCAAGCATTAAAATATTAATTGCTGCACCGACCACAACCTGATCCGCCCGGCATTGAATGCAGCAGAATGCATGCAAACCAGCAACTGCCAGTCCCGCCAGGATCGCCGAGAGAAAGCCAATCCAGGGGTTTTGGGTTGTATAGGTTACGGCAGCCGCCGTAAAGGCACCAGCCAGCATAATGCCTTCCAGCGCCATGTTGATGACCCCGACACGTTCTGAAAAGAGACCACCCAGTGCGGCCAGGATCAACGGCGTTGAAAGCCGAAGCGTTGAAGCATACAGCGAGGGGTCAAGCAGAAAATCCAGCAGATACTGCATCGGGTGAGGCTCCTTGAAAGAATTGGGCTGAATTGGGAGAAATAGTTATGGGGAAGTGGGCTATTTTAAGGGGGGAACGCCCAAAAAGGTCAAGGAAAAAGCAGGAACCCTGGTGACGACTGGACGTTGAGGCACAAAAAAACTGGCACTTGAAAAAAAATGTTGACAAGTTTTAAAACAGGGGCTATCGTATGCGGCCTTCAGAGGGAAATTCAAAATATGCGGGAGTAACTCAGTGGTAGAGTGCAACCTTGCCAAGGTTGAAGTCGCGAGTTCAAATCTCGTCTCCCGCTCCAAAATTTGTTTCCAACCGAGACGAGGCAGTGATTTCACTGCCTCGTCTTGTTTTTTTCACCAGAAAATATCCTTCTTCTGTGAATTGGTTGCAAGTTAACGTCTACCACACACTTGACACACTTTTGGTGTGCAGTGTAGATTTCAAGTTCCCTTATCAATTCCAATTCTGTAGAGAGATTCTCAACTCATGGCTGATCACGTAAACCAGTCCGGGGCCAAGGGCACCGCGACGTCTACCATCCAACCCAACGATAACAACGTTAACCAAATCAACTTCAACGATTCTTCCTCATCTGCTGAAGATGCTGATTTTGGGGCGCTTCTTAAAGATTTTGAACAGGCTTCGGCTTCGTCAATCAACATTGGCGATGTCGTCAGCGGGAAAGTCATTAAGGTCTCAGATCGCGGTGTCATCATTGACATCGGCTTTAAATCAGAAGGGATTGTTCCCAAAGAAGAGTTCTCTGACGCTGATGGCTCTATTACCGTCTCCTCCGGCGATGTCGTCGATGTGATGGTCAAGCAGTTTGAAAACATGGACGGCTATGTTGAACTGTCACGCGCCGATGCCATCCGGCTCCAGGTCTGGGATGTCATCGAAAAAGCTTATACCGATGGCCAGACCGTCAAGGGACGGGTGGTTGAACGGATCAAAGGCGGGCTGCGTGTTGATCTCGGCGGTGTGAGCGGCTTTTTGCCAGGAAGCCAGGTTGATGTCCGCCCGGTGCGGAACCTGGATGCCTTGAAGGGCCGCGAAATGGATCTGCGCATTTTGAAAGTCAACAAAAAGCGCAGCAACATTGTTCTTTCTCGCAAAGTGGTGCTTGAAGAAGAAGCTTCCAAGAAGAAAGACCACACCTTAGAGTTACTTGACGATGACGTCATTGTGACCGGTCAGGTGAAAAACATCACCGATTATGGTGTTTTCGTTGATCTCGGCGGCATTGATGGGTTGTTGCATATCACTGACATTTCCTGGGGACGCCTTCAGAAACCAAGTGATGTGTTCAAAGTGGGAGACAGCATTCAGGTCAAAGTCCTCAAGTTTGACCGCGACAAAGGCCGCGTCAGCCTGGGCTACAAGCAATTGCTGCCAGATCCATGGGATACCGTCTACGAACGCTATCACAAAGGGGACACCGTCCGTGGCCAGGTGGCTTCAGTGACTGACTATGGGGCCTTTATTGAGCTTGAAGAAGGGGTTGAAGGTCTGGTCCATGTTTCAGAAATGAGCTGGTCCAAACGGATCAAACACCCGTCAAAGATTGTGGCGCCAGGTACTGATGTCGAAGCGGTGGTCCTCGAAGTTGACCAGTCACAACGCCGTATCAGCCTTGGCATGAAGCAGGTTCTGCCAAATCCATGGGATTCAGTCACCGAACGGTATGCAATTGGAACCAAAGTCACTGGCCGGGTGCGCAACCTGACCGAATTTGGTGCATTCGTTGAAATTGAAGATGGCATTGACGGCCTGGTCCACGTGTCGGATATGTCCTGGACCAAGCGCATCAAGCATCCATCTGAAGCGCTGAAAAAAGGACAGCAGGTTGAAGCCGTCATTACCAACATTGATGTCAACAACCGACGTCTCAGCCTCTCGATCAAAGATCTCGAACCAAATGCCTGGGATCGGTTCTTCCAGGTGCATAAACCAGGGGACGTGGTGGTTGGAAAAATCACCCGCTTTGCCAGCTTTGGGGCCTTTGTGGAACTTGAAGGCGGCATTGAAGGGTTGTGCCACGTTTCTGAATTGAGTGACCAGCGTGTTGATAAACCTGAATCGGTTGTCAATATTGGTCAGGAGATTCAGTTCAAGATCCTGAAGCTTGACGAAAGCCAGAAGAAGATTGGTCTTTCAGCGCGTGCTGTGGGTCGGGAAAATGATCCGGAAGATGTATCAAACTACATCAACAACGAGACCATGACGAGCCTCGGAGAACTGACGAACTTCCTGGGTGATCCAGAAGAAAAAGAAAGCTAATCGAGTTCTCTGGCTCAAAAAGTAGAAATGACACAAGCCGCTCAGGTATCAAACCTGGGCGGCTTGTGTTGTTTTGTGGGGTTTTTGCAGGATTTTATCCAGTCGTTGTGGAACGATTCAGGCCATCAGGCGACAATACTTTCACACTGTTCAGAAAATTCAGATCATTTCAGCCCGATTGAATGTGAAAATCAGCGAGCGAAAGGCAGGGATGTATGCGCTGTATTACCTGGTTGTTGGTTTGGTTGTTTTGCGGAAGTTTGGGCATTGCCTCACTTGAGGTGTTAGCCCAACAACCTCCGTCCCGATGCGAAGTCCTCACCCCTCGGACCAATGTTT
Source organism: Acidobacteriota bacterium (assembly GCA_035335845.1). GTDB lineage: Bacteria > Acidobacteriota > Blastocatellia > Chloracidobacteriales > Chloracidobacteriaceae > JACQXX01. The sequence goes on from DAOQNB010000025.1 coordinate 3,593, forward strand.
CAGTCCAGATTGTGTCAAACGGATACCCAAAACCGGTGTATTACGATGGCTCCTACCGCTGGATTGAAGGGCGGCCTGGAGAGCGGTTTGTGTTTCAAATCACCAATCACAATGGGTTTGCGGTTGGGGTTATCCCCTCAGCCGATGGACATTCATTGACATCAGATGGCCGGGCTTCAGCCAGCCACCCAGCCTATCTGATTGAACCCTATGGAACCATCACGGTCTCAATCTGGCGCGAAACGCTGGCTGGTGGAAGAGAGCTTTTCTTTACCAGTGTGGATAATTCGCTGGCTGCTCGGAAAGGAGATCGTCGCAACATCGGCGTGCTTGGGGTACTGGTCTGGCAACTGGAAGATCGGGCTCAAATTATTGTTCCAAACCGGAAGGATAGTCGCGGCGAGGAAAAATCAAAGGCTGGGGCACCAGCCGCCGGGGACTCGGATCAGATTTACAACTCCCAGGGGATCGGGGTCGGCGCCGGCCAGTATCAATCGGATCAGGCTGCCCTGACAGATCGGTATCGCCGGGTTCGTGTTTTGGGAACCATCTCAATCTATTATGACGATTATGATGGGCTTATCCGGGCCGGGGTTCCGGTTCAGCAACCGTACCCGCTTGATCGCCGGCGCTCAAACCCATTTCCAGGCGAATATAAAGGTGTGCGAATCCCATAGGCTGAGAAGTTCAGGTGACTTACCCAAAAACAGCCTGGAATCTGAAAAGAGACCTTGGCGTGTCAGCCAGGGAAGTGGTAAAACCAGAGACACGCATCGTCTTCTTATCCCATTCAATTTGCGCACAACCCAGTCATCTCCACTCAGGTTTTTCTCGCATGGCAGGTACACCACCGACCGAACTCTTCGAGCCGTATGAGCGCCTCATTGAAATCAACGTTGTGGGAACGCCCCTGTTGGTTCCAGAAAACAACGCTGTTTTGCGCTGTTTTCAATACATCAACCTGGAAGGTATTTCCTATGGTGATTTTTGCTGGAATGCTGATTGCACCAACTGCCAGATCTGGTATCAGCGGCCTGGTGAGGAAAAAGAGCGGTCTTCACTTTCCTGTCGCATGCGTGTAATCGAGGGGATGACGGTAACGCGATTGAGCAAACATATTCGGTTATTTTAAGGGGCTGGGCTTGAGGCTGAGGAACTGGAGGCGAGAACTCACTGCCTTCACCAATCCAAAAACCAATCCCAACCTTCCCTGACTGTGTCTGATCTGACACCGTCAACCCAATTCAATTCTGTTCGTGATCTCAACTAGCAGTCGTTGGCGAGTCAATTTGCAATTCTTTTGGGAACCTTCATGTCCTTGAGGCGTGAGAGTTGGATATCGAATCTAACTACAATAATTGCCAAAAGTCGCGAATGTACACCCACCCACACTGCCTGGGTCAACCACTCCGGTTTCCCACCCCTTTGGGAGACGAGGCGAGGGCAAGGAACAGAACTGATATGAGTGTTGCTTTGAGCTATCAAATTGAACTCAACCTGGAACGAGCTATTTCAATCGAATCAGCCACCGATCACGAGTTAGTCGCCGCCACCAAAGAAGGCAACGAGATTGCTTTCCAGGAAATTGTGCGCCGGTATCGGAACCCCATCACCAATTTTATTTTTCGAATGCTCAGCGATTATGACCGGGCACTTGAGTTAACTCAGGAAACATTTCTTCGGATCTATACCAACGCCCATCGCTATGAAGCAACCTTCAGTTTTTCAACCTACATTTACCGAATTGCCACCAATCTGGCGATTAGTGAACTCCGGCAGCGTAAACGTCGCAAAATGCTTTCGATTTTTACGCCCTGGAAAGTAAATTCTGAAAGCGACGATGACGAGCAGATGCTTGATCTGCCCGATACCCGACTGCTTCAGGATGAAGATTTGATTGATCGCGAACGCCGGTTGGCCGTCGCCCGTGCCATTAAGACACTGCCGGAAAAATACCGCGCGGCTCTGGTTCTCCGTGACGTTGAAGGAATCAGCTATGATCGGATTGCTGAGATTCTCGAAATTTCTGAAGGAACTGTGAAATCGCGGATCAATCGTGCTCGCAATATGCTCCGTGAAAAGCTCGCCGCCTATATTTAAACGCAACGATGACTGCTCATCTTGCCCATAGGCTTTGACTGATCACGCTTTTGGTTAGAGGACTTATATGTTGACCTGTCAACAAACTCGCACTTCTTTGGAGCAGGCAGATTTCGTTGAGGAATCACTGCAACCCGAGGTGGTTACACACCTTTCACAGTGTCGTGACTGCCAGTCGCTGTTTGAGGAAACCAAAACCTTGCGGTTCTGGTTGCGAAATCAGCGTCGCGTCGCAGCCCCACAAGATTTTGATCACCAGCTCCAAACCCGGTTGAGAGCTATCAAGCAGGAACGTCAGAAATCCGGATGGTTTGCCTGGATTCCGACCCCAGCACTGGCTGCAGTCAGTGCCGCAGTGTTATTGGGTTGTGTGCTCATACCCCAGTTTTTGCGCCAGACACCACCCGTTTTAACTCCGTCGCAGGTTGCTGACGCCGGCTCTCAACCCGAATCTCTGTCACCATCACCTGTGAGACCAGAAATTGCAATTCCAGACGCTACCCATACTGAAGAACCAGTTGCCAATCTGGTTTCAACGGCTGAAACACACCGAACGGTTCGCCGCGTTTCGACTTCAGCGCGGCACCGCGTGTCTGAAGAGCCTGGGGGGGATGTTTTTCTCCTGGTACGGGATGGAAGCAATACTCAACATGTGGTCACAGTGCCACGGGTGATCTACGGCGCCCAACCAATTCTCAATACCAATGCCCCACGTGTTGAAGTCGAAGCCGATACCCAACACGTCTTTTAATGAGGACCAGCCGTTGGTTTGAAGTCGAATCACGCTGCAACCAGAGTCAATAGATTTCCAGCCGTTATGGAAACCAACCAGGGAGGGTGGTGAACTATTTCGATGGGAGGTGCGAAATGACCCCAATTCTGCTGCCCGGTGCCCATCATCCTCAGAACTCATCGTTGACCTGGCCTCACACAAAGTCGCTCTCTTTGGTTAAAATTCCAATGTTCAAATCCAGGTTGTTTCGTTCATTCTCATTACTGAGTTGTCTCTTCTTCGCAGGGCTACCCGGCATTGCCGGTCTGGTCAATGGGCAAGTGGCACAATCACCTGCCCCTGTTCCAACCACAACCACATCACCTGTTCCGGCTGTATCGGCGGCAGCGACCGCCCAAAGACGTCCTCCGCACCCACAACAAATCAGTGCGCGTGCCCCCTGGATCGTCAATGTGGCACACGTTATCAACCTCAGCGAAGTTGCTGACATTTATCGAAAAAATCAAGGTATTGAAGTCAGTCCAGCCGATGCGATACCAACCTCAGAAGTCCAGTTGTTGAATATCTCGACAGGAATTGTGATTGATTCCAAAGGACATGTCCTGGTTCAACTCGCCCATTTGAATCCCAACGAGTCGTCAAATAACCTGACGATTTGTACCACCAATGATGAAACCCTTTCTGCCAAATTTGTTGGGCTGGATGGTGTAACCGGACTGGCCGTCTTAAAAATAGAAGGCCTTGAGATTGAGCCGCCAGCATTTTTGAACGACGGCCCGTCCCAAAAATCAATTCAACTTGACCAGCAGGTGTTTGTCTGGCTTCCAACGTTTGGCAAGACTGCCCCCCGGATGAAAGCGCGATTACGAGCGCTTGCGCCACCTCGGGGACGAATTACACCCGCTCGGGTTGTGGAAGTCTCAGCCACACAGGTTGAAATCCGCCCTGAAAAACCTCTTGCCATGCGTGAAAATGTGGCCGGCGGGATTGTGCTCAACGAGGCGAATCAGGTGGTAGGTTTGGTGCAGGCCGAGGATGGCGATACCTTCCAGGTGGTTCCAGTGGCAATGGTTACCCAGGCGTTTCGCCGGGTTTTAAAATCAGGTCGAAGCGTACCACGTGGCTGGCTGGGCATTGGTGGCAAGGACATTGCCTTGTTACCTGAAGCGGATCGTGCCCAGTTAAAATTATCAACTGAAAAAGGAATTCTGGTGGATACCGTGCTTCCCAATAGCCCTGCTGACAAAGCCGGGATCAAATTATGGGATGTGATTGAAGCGGTAGATGGCCGACCACTTGGTTCTTTGAAGGATTTTCTGGCGTTTGTCGGGCAACGCCCGGCTGGTTCCCAGTTTCAGCTTTCTCTGATGCGAGACAACAAAGCACTGGAAAAACTGGTCGTTCTTGGGGATCGCGAATATGCCGGAACGATCACGGCTCAGAAAGACCCGCTTCTGGAAGCGATGAAAGTGCAAATTGATGAATTGCAAAAAGTGGCAATTGAAATGCGAGCCCAGACGAATGCCAATCAGTCGGCAGAAGCCGCGGCCCAGACCCGGGTTGAATTGTCCAGAGTTGAGGCCTCACTCGACACCGCGATTAAACGCTATGAATCACGAGCACAGCAAAACAACCTGGTCGTTCGAAACGAAACCACCGTGCTGGGGATTGTCACAACCGATCTAACCCGGCAACTGGCTGCCTTTTTTGGGGTTGCCCAAACCGGTGTGCTGGTCAATAGTATTGATGCCAGAGGGTTTTTGAGCCAGATTGGCATTCAGGCCGGAGATATTATCATTGAACTCAATGGTCAGCCGGTGATTAGCCACAATCAATTAAACTGGATGCTCAACAATCAGCCACTGGTGCTTGAATCAATTTCGATTGTGCGTAAAAAACAAACGCTCAAGTTTGCTCTGAATCGGCTGCATCAACCTTCCAGGTGATGTTGACCAGTGCAAACTGGTAATCGGCAGTGGGTAAAAGTCCGGAAAGGAACTTCATCACACAGAAGTTCCTCCGGACTTTCTTGCTTGTCAGAAGACCGCTCACCTACAATCCAGGTTTTCCCAACTCTGACCTCAAGAACGGATTTCTCGTCTATGGTTTTAACTCAGGTTTCCATCATCGGTGGCGGTTTGGCTGGAAGTGAAGCTGCCTGGCAGGTTGCTCAGCGCGGCATCAATGTCACGCTTTATGAAATGCGTCCCGTTCAGCCGACCCCAGTGCATACAACTTCCAATCTGGCGGAGATTGTCTGCAGCAATTCCTTCAAGTCAGACGAATCAAATTCAGCACCTCACCTCCTCAAAGAAGAACTGCGTCGAGCCAAATCGTTACTGATTGAAATTGCTGAACAGGTTCGGGTGCCAGCGGGTGCGGCGCTGGCCATTGATCGCGAAAAATTTTCAGCCGAGGTCACCCGCCGGTTGTCTGATCACCCACACATCACCATCAAACGTGAGGAACTAACCCGGATCCCAGCCGATGGACCAGTGATTATTGCCACCGGCCCCCTGACTTCACCTGCCCTGGTCAGTGAAATTACCCGGTTGACAGGCGATGAGCAGTTGTACTTTTTCGACGCAATTTCCCCAGTGGTTGATGCCGAAACCATTGATTATTCAGTTGTGTTTCGAGCGGCCCGGTATGGCAAAGGCGGTGATGATTATCTCAATTGCCCAATGTCCAAAGATCAGTATGAAGTCTTTGTGGATGCCTTGCTGGCAGCGGAAAAAGTTCCCCATAAAGCCTTTGAAGCCGATTCTGCCAAATACTTTGAAGCCTGTTTGCCAATTGATGTGGCTGTCACCCGTGGGCGCGAGACGCTGCGGTTTGGGCCGCTGAAGCCAGTTGGATTGATTGATCCCCGTACTGGGGAAATGCCCCATGCGGTGGTGCAATTGCGCCAGGAAAACCTTCTGGCTGACAGCTATAACTTGGTTGGATTTCAGAATTCGATTAAATGGGGCCCCCAAAAACAGGTATTGCAACTCATTCCAGGCCTTGAACGCGCTGAATTCCTTAAATTTGGTCAGGTCCATCGCAATACCTATATCAATGCGCCCAATATTTTGACCAATACCTTGCAGGTCAGGCATGAGCCCCGAATTTTCTTTGCCGGTCAAATCTCTGGCGTTGAAGGCTATGTTGAATCCCTGGCCACAGGTCTGGTTGCTGGTCGGTATGCGGCAGATCTGGTTCAACACCGATCACCAGTTCCAGTTCCACGGGCATCAGCGATTGGAAGCCTGATCCACTATATCTCCCACTGTGAGCCAAAACACTTCCAACCCGTCAATATTACATTTGCTTTGTTGCCCCCACTTGACGAAGCAGAGCGGAAGAAGTTGAAACGCAAGCCTGACCGTCACGCCCGACAAATTGCAATTGGGTTGGCTGCCTTTGAGGAGTGGCTCAATAAACAAACACAAGCGAAGGCCGTCGCTGAATGAGACCAGGAGAGATTACGGCATGGGTGTACTGTTTGGAAAATCAAAGGTGCTTGGATATCAGATTGGGGTTGTATTGATCTGGTTGATATGGTTTGGCCTGATCAGTACGGCGCAGGCACAGGTGTTGCCACTTCCTTCAGATGCCACAACTCCCCGAAACCCCAAACCCACTCCCGCAACCCAGGAGGATCCGAGTGAACTCCTCATTCGATCTGATCTGGTCACGCTGCTGGTCACGGTTGAGACAACGGAGAAAAAATCCGTACCTTCTCTCCAACGGGATGAGTTTGAGTTGCTGGAGGATGGGGTCCCTCAAAAAATCGAGTCTCTGGTTCAAGAAGTCAGGACTCCGCTTCGAATGGTTGTTTTGCTTGATATCAGTTCAAGTGTGCGCAATCGCCTGAAGTTTGAGCAGGAAGCCACCCTTCGTTTTTTCCGCGAGGTGCTTCGCCCTGGGGATCAGATTGCCTTTTACGCGTTTAACCACGATGTTGTGATGCGGCAGGATATGACTGGGGATCTGAAACAACTTGAAGCGGCGACCCAGGGGCTCAAAGCCAAAGGTGGGACTGCGGTGTATGACGCGGTCTATCAGGCTGCTCAAAAACTCGGTCGAGAAAACGGTCGCCGGATTATCATTCTGGTCTCAGACGGATCAAACACCATCAGTCGGGTCTCACAGGCCAAAGCCATTGATGAAGTTCGACGGTCCGAGGCCGTTTTATATGGCATTTACTCGGCGGCCCAGACCTCATATGACAACTTTATGACGCCACGGGGGCGGTTTACATTACAGGCATTGTGTAATGAAACTGGGGGGCGGGTATTTCCAGGTTCAACCGTAGACGAATTGATTGCCGGCTTTGGACAACTGACCACCGAACTGCGGTCGCAATACAAGCTTTCCTATTATTCTAACAATGATGCTCAAGATGGGAAGTTTCGAAAGATTGATCTGCGTGTGAAGCGGCCCGATTTAAAAGTCAGAACCCGTGAAGGCTACTTTGCTCCAAAAAATTAAGTGCCCTGGCTGATACGGCTTCTCAATCCTGGGGGGTCAGGAAAATCCAATAAACCGGCTTCTCACCTCAGCCGACGGAAGCAGGCAGGCATCGTGTTTACCAAACCATCGATAGCGGTGTTTGGCAAATAAATCATAGGCCAGGTCCCGCAATCCCCTGGGGATCAGACTTCCAACTCGAAAAATATTCCACCATCCGCCCAGGTAGGCTGCAATTTTCAGCGCGGCACTTGAGCGAACAAAAACCTGTTCTGCCTGTCCATTGTGTGCCGGGGCGACATACATCACCGAATCAATACTTTTCAAGTGTGGATAGCGGGTCAGGAGTGACTGGGCAAACTCGCTCTGCAACGGGGCAAACTGTAAGGTGCCCCGTCGGTCAAATCGAAGGATAAATTGAACACTGTGATTGCAGAACCCGCAAACTCCATCATAGAGCAAGACCGGAAAGGTCAGACTGGATGAAATTTGTGGTGAGGGTTCCATAGTTGATGCAGGAAAAGCAGATGGGTGAATGAGGAATGATAAAATGGATAACTCATTGATCTTCAATGAGATAGTCTCCTTATAACTCATCATTCATAATTTCAATACCTGCCACCACGAGTGTTGAGAAAAATACTCACTGCTTCACCTGACACAACCCCGGCTTGAGCCAGGGTTTGTCCTGGGCGGAGTTGCATGTTGCGATAGACCAGCGTGGTACCAGGTACACTGGGAATTAATCCAGCTTCAGCCAGATTGCGCAGAATGGCATCTGAGGTCATATCATCTGAGACCGTGACTTCGACCTCTTTCCCGTTATTTTCATTCCGAAATGTGACATCAATATCTGACATTGCGCCTTTAGCCGGGAAATGGCTTTCCTCCTCTCAAGAAGTTAGCAAAAACAGGATTGTGTGCAATTTACATTGTGGTGTGGTTACACCGCTGACAATGACCTGATTCGAGGTGGTACATATCAACCTGATGGCATACCTCACATCTGGATGGACGATCCTCTCGTTTGACCAGAAACGTTCCCGAAGCATCATTTGAAGCCTCCGGGGGAGGTAACGAGAAGCCATAGGCATCATCGTGCAGGTCATAATAGTTTCGTCGTGGAAGTAATCGGAACCCTCGCAGCCCATCACTCCCTTCCTGATACCGGTCTTGGATTTCAAGCCCGACCGAAAAGGCCACCACAACTAAGAAAAAGAGTGCTCCAAGGGCTAAAAAATCCATGTATGACCTCCAGTTTGGAAGGTTGAAGCATAGCCGAGAAGCTTCTCAGTGAGAAGACATTCAGCCCGCGTTCGCTGACTTTTTGTAAATCAAGCTGTGGGTTCGGAGCAACCCTGAATAATTGTGATTCGGTAAACGTGATACGGGTCAATTGCAGTCTACCCTGGATCAGCTTTTCAGACGAGTCCTAATTTCAGGCTGTGGGCCCAATGTTTATCAATCCCAATCAGCCAGGAGTTCTGCGATGTCCCCGGTTAATTCAACCGAATGAACCCGACCCTGGGCATCTGTCACCGAAAGGATATGCAATTGGGGGATTCCAAGATCCCAAAGTGTGAGATCCAGGGTTGGTGAGGGAAGCGGGCTGTCACCCAGGTGGTGGCGTGAGATTCGGGTGGCGGCTTTCAAATAGGTGCTGGTGTCAGTTGGAGCTGCCAGAACCGGTTTTTCCTGGTGTTTGGCGCCAAGACGGCAGTCAGGGCAATACATTTCATCATCAAAAACTCGATGCGCCGGGCGGTTGAGTTCGATCCACTGGTGACAGGACCGACACCGGATACCTTCGATAAATCGTCGCCCAAGATCAATGTGAACTCCGGTCCCAAACTCGGTTTCAAGCCAGCCTAGAAAATCACCGAGCGTCGTGGTTTTAGCTTGGGCCGGTGATTCAACAATTGTGGACAGGTGACCGTGAGCCAGACAGTCAGGATTTTCAGGGAGTTGAATGCGATGAAATCCGTGGGTGAAGCCATTGTAAGCCAGCCGGACACCGCATTCGACCCGTTCCTGATGAAGTAATTTGACAGTTTCCTGAACCTGCAATGCCGAAATGAGTGCCGAGGTGACCTGAACCGTGGGCAGGCGTTCGGCTTCCAGATAGCGCTTTTTGACCTGTTCGCAGGAATCATACCGTGACTGGGCATCTGCAACCTGGTCAGAGGTGATGTTGCATTCAAAGCAACTATGGTCTGTCCCCGAGAAGACAGTCACACTCCCTGCCAGTTCATAGATACCAGCATTGATCCAGGGCGTCCCGACTGACCGGGCTGCCCGATTGATGGCCAGACGGGCCTCGTCATTATCAACACAGCCCAGAATGACATCCATCCGACGAAAAAGACCCAGGCCGATATCCCAGACCAGATCGGCATTGAGGGATTGAATTCTGGCTGTTGGCTCCAAAATCAGATCACGGGTTCGTTGTGCCGCCAGTTCCGCTTTAGGACGGCCCACATCTTCGGGGCGAAATAATAGGGTCCGGCTCAGGTTGGATGCCGAAATGGTATCGAAATCAACCACCATCAACCGTCCAGCCCCAAGTAAGGCCAGGTTTTTCAGTGCTTCATTACCCAGTGCCCCCGCCCCAATAATGAGAATACGTGCCTGACGCAAGACATCTTGTTTCCACCAACTCAATCGTTCCTGACGATCAAAGGGCGATTCATTAGATTCGGGTTTGATGACAAAGGACGTGGTCATAACAACAGACTCTATATAATAAGGACAGGCTTGGTTCAGGATTCAGGGGTTTCGGAAGGGATGAGGGATGAGGGATGAGGGATGAAAAAAATCACCTTGTCACCTTGTCATTTGGTCATCTTGTTAGGGTTTAGGGTTCAGGGTTTTCGAAAGGGATGTCCTTTTTGTCACGTTCGCTCGGGTTGTGTTTTCACAAACCCTGAATCCTAAAGCAGATACCGACGGCGAACCAGATCCATCGCTGCCTGTGAGGTCAGCCAGCGGATTCGCTCCCGATCCCCAGGAAGTAACAGCTTTTTGTGGGTTACTGAAACATCATCTGCCAGGCCGATATAAACCAGGCCCACGGGTTTTTCAGGACTCCCGCCGTCAGGGCCAGCAATGCCGGTAATCCCCACGCCGATGGTGGCACCTGAACGGTGTTTGATACCACGGGCCATCGCCTCGGCCACTTCGGGGCTTACGGCTCCCTGCGTTTCAATCAGTTCTGCTGGTACTCCGAGCAGATCAGTTTTGGACTGGTTTGAATAAGAGACTACGCCTTGCAGAAAATAATTTGAACTGCCGGGGACCTCAGTTAAGCGCATTGCCAGCAAGCCACCCGTGCAGCTTTCGGCAGTAGCGATGGTATAGCCTTTAACGGTCAATTTCAAAGCCAGTACCTGTTCCAAGGTCTCACCCTGGTGGGCAAAGAGGTTTTCGCCCAGTTTTTCTTCAATCTGAACCGCCACTTCATCAATCAGACGATCCGCCTCGGTATCGGTTGGGGCAAAGGCCGTCAGGTGAATTTCAACATCAGTGCGATTAAACAGAATAGTGGTTGATGGGTTGGTATAACGGCTGTAAACCGGCGCAATCAGGTTGTCGATAGCGGATTCGCCCATACCGGAAACCCGCATCACCCGTTGTCGGAGTCGTTTTCCCCCGGCCAGTGGTTCTAAAACAGGCCGGACGTGATTGGTGAACATTGGCTGCATTTCACGTGGTGGGCCTGGCAGCATGGCGATGACCTGTGTGCCTTCGCGAATCAGAATACCTGGCGCTGTGCCATTTGGATTTGGAAGAACTTCCGCCCCGCGTGGCACCAATGCCTGCCGCTCATTGTTGGATGTCATTTTCAGGTTGCGGCTTTCAAACAATTTGCGGATGTGATCAAGAATATCCTGATGCAGAATCAAGGGTCGTTTCAGCACCCGTGAAAACACCTTGCGGGTGATGTCGTCTTCCGTTGGGCCAAGCCCTCCGGTTGAGATAATCATCGATGAGCGTTTGAGCGCATCTCGGAGTGCGTCTTCCAGACACTGTTCATCATCTCCAACAATCGTTTTTTGTCGTAAACTGATGCCTAGCGCGTTGAGCTGGGAGGTTAACCAGAGGGAATTGGTATCACTTCGGTAGGGGGTTAACAGTTCTGAGCCAATAGCAATGATTTCAGCTTGTAACATAGTGTTTGAAACAGGGAAGCCGCGACACTCTCTCAAAAAAGGTTGAATTCTGGATTATTGTGTTTCTGATGTTCCAACTTTAGTCGAAGGACTGGTCAAAGCAGAAGTCGTTTGCGCCGATTGTGTGTCAGCCAGGGTGGCGCCAACCAGTTGGAGGCTCAGGCACAGGATGGATCGTCGTTTGATATAGATTCCGGTTGGTCGCAAAACCGAAGTTGAACTGGTGATTCCAGGTGGTGTTGGAAGTGATGATGCCGGTGCTGTCCCCGCCTGGGATTGTGGTCGCTGTGTGTTGGCAAGTGCCTGGACTGTTTCTTGAAATATGGTGCGATCTGAGGACAGAGATGTCGCCATCCAGGATTGAGGAATTGGCCGGGATCGCCATTCCTGATAAGTCGATGTATGGACCAGCGTTTTTCCCTTTTGAAACGCATCACTGATTTGAAGGAGAGCTGGGTAAGGACCAAAAACCAGAAAATCTCCCAAAAACATAGCGGCCCGTTGATCAGGATGCGAAGATTTCACAATTTCAACTCCTTGAGCCGATTGATTCTGGAGTTGGGCTCCATCAGTTCGCAGATACCGATCAATGACTGGTAACAGACGAACTTTGTTGTGGGCCTGGAGAAACCAGATTCGTGAGCGCTCTGGCCCCATTGTCACCCAGCCAAATTCGGGACCAATCGCGTCTCCGAGTGGTTCTTTTGGATCAATCCCGTAGCGCTCCCCAAGGGCATTGAGCACTTCCCGAAGCGCAAAGCTGACAACCACGTTGTTTTGCGACGAGACCAGTTGTTGAAATTGAGTGACCAGTTCGGTTGGGTGGTTGATCTGGCCAAAGGTATACTCACCCGTGTCAGTTTCTGGCATCACTTCAACAATTCGGGGGAATGAAGCAGCCGGCGCAACCCCTGTTTGCACAGCGGTGACCAGTTGTGGTGACAGGAGCCAGAGCACCTCATCGACAAACTGCTGATCCTCGACCGTGGTGTTGATGGCCACACCTTCTGTAAGCCGGGGGAGTGTCTCCTTTAAAAGAGATTGGGCTGATTCGGTTACGTTGGCTGGCAAAATTCCGAGTCCTGGCAAGGCAAGCTGGGTCAGCCCACGGCTGGTGATAAACGAAAACCCAAGGCTGGGGCTGGCGCTCAGTTCCTGGTGTGCCTTTTGGTATCCAGCCAGTGAATCAAGAGCGGGTGAGTGTTCGTCCAGGACCGAAAGACACTGTTGCAGGGCCGGCTCATGGTTGCTTAAGAGGATAATATCTTTATCTGCAACCGTTAACAGTACACGAGAGCTGCCAGGCGCCCGATATTGAACCAGGGTTCGACCAGAAAAAGGGCGTGATTCAACCACTGGCGCCGGGCCAAATGCTGTGCGAGCCAGTTGCGGTCCATATTTTTGGAGCAGGGAAGTGGTTCGATTTGATGATGCATAGGTCCGTACCACCACCACCCATCGAGGAATGAGACTGAGTTCGGTATGAGTCTGACCTGGTTGGGTTGTTCCGGCAATCTCCAGGTCGGTGATGACGATGGCCAGTTGGGCATTTTGCCAGATTCCCGCTTCAGTAAAAGATAATCCTGGAATTGACTGCCACTGGTGGGAAGTGATTTCTGCTGGAAGTGGCGATGCTCCTGTGGCTGAAACCAGATTTTTCCAAAAGAGGGTGGCTTGCAGACTGGTGAGTGCCGCAACCGGCTGGTCAAATTCGCAGACAAGCAGGGCTGATGCCGGAAGGATTGCGCCAAGCGGTTTGTGTTGCGGTGGTTGAAAGAGATAAAATCCACCGAGCAGTGCCGCACTCATCAAGAGCAATATCGCTGCCACACCATATTGAGAGCGAAATTGTTTAACCAATGACATCAGTCGTACCTACCATTCATAGGAAAAACCGGGTCGGAGAACCCAACCCCCTTATCAACAACTCTGGCTCATGCAATAAAATAGCGCCTGAGACTACCAAAGAAAGCAAACGATTGAATAGCACTCTGGCTGGTCTACCGGAAAAAAACCTCATTAATCCACACTTTTCCTCCACCGGGTTTGTCGTGACCAAAAAAGAGTTGACGTACGTCTTGGATGAATGGTAATTATGGGCAGCCTATTAGCAGCACTAAATATCATCACTCGCATAAATCACACTCATTCAAGCATCATCATACATCCAGGGTAATCAAGCACATCAGTTCCAGGCTGGGTAACCAGGTGCAGATTCATCAAATCTGAGCGGGCCTCTACAAAGAAGCTCTTTGCCACAGGTGTGAGGTTTTGAACAGTGGTGCTGGCCACCCAGCTCCCTGTGCCTGCTTTATTTTCCTTCTCCTTCAGTTTTTCTTCAGAACAGCGGTCTTCCAGGGGTTTCACAACGGGTTCTTTCAGGAGTTTCCGGCCTTTTTGCCGGGTGCTGTCATTTTTTCTTAAGAAATATGGCACACCATCGACAGTCGCCTTTCGCGTGCCGATGCCCTAGGAACCGAGGGACTCACTATAGTCTTTCCAACAAGAAAAAAGGTACTCTATGTTTGGTGCGAAACGTAGCTTGGTCGGGGTCGATATTGGCTCTAGCGCGGTTAAAGCAGTGGAACTCAAGGCTCACAAGGGCAATTTTGAGCTGGTTGCCATTGGGCACGTTCCTTTACTCTCTGACACCATTGTGGACGGTCACATTATTGACTTAAACCATGTGAGTGATGTGATTAGCCGAATTTTCACCGATCAAGGGATCAAAACCGATCAGGTTGGAACCTCAGTTTCAGGCCACTCGGTAATTGTGAAAAAAATCTCTGTTCCGTATATGAGTGATGAAGAGTTGCAGGAACGCATCAACTGGGAAGCTGAACAGCACATTCCCTTTGATATTGCAGATGTCAACCTGGATTATGATGTCCTTGGACGTGATCCAGCCAGCGGGAGCATGGAAGTTTTGTTGGTTGCCTGTAAGCGCGACAAGATTGCTCAGTATACGCAGGTCATTGCGGCAGCGGGGAAAAAGCCCGTTTTTATTGATGTGGATGCGTATGCCCTCCAGAATGCTTACGAACTCAACTACCAGCCGATGCCCACCACCACCGTTGCGCTCCTTGACGTGGGCGCCAGTGTAACAAGCATTAATGTGGTCCGAGGCAATTCATCTCTCTTTACCCGTGACGTTTCAGCCGGAGGGAATCAGTACACTGATTTACTGCAAAAGGAATTGAACCTGACCTTTGAACAGGCTGAAGCGCTCAAGCGCGGCATCCCGACCGACAATGGTGTTCAGCCAGAAGATGCTCAGCCATTGATTGAGTCGGTGACTGATATTTTGGCGATGGAAGTCCAAAAAACGCTGGATTTTTGGAAGGCTACAAGTCAAATGGGAGATTCGGTTCAAATTGACCGCATTTTGATTTCTGGTGGCAGTTCCAAAATCCGAGGGCTGACTGCTTATTTCTCAGAACGGTTTGGAATTCCGGTTGAACGATTTAACGCCTTTAACAGCATCAAGGTCAACAATAAGAAATTTGATGAGGAATACATCAAGGAGTTGGCACCTAACATGGCTATTGCCGTTGGTTTGGCCTGTCGGTGTGCTGATCTGTAGTGGGATTTTCAATCGAACCCCTGAAAAATCAATTCAGGGTGGGTTCGGGCAACTCCCCTTCTTTTGCAATTGACTAAATCCTGGCATACGTCAGGGGGCTTTTCATTTGGTCAACTGTTCAACCTTTCACTTAGATCACCCAGCCATTCGTCGGAAGGTGGGTCAGAAAGGAGAGACGGCGGGAACGCTCCTTTGGCATAAGGAAGTTAACCCCTGTAAGTCTTATGATTAAAGTCAATCTGTTGGCAAGTGCGGTAACCGAAGCTCAGGCTGCAGCTCCTGCTCCACGACAAGCTCAAGCAACCGGCCAAATCCTGATGATTGGGGTGGCAATTCTTGGACTGGTCATTTTTGTAGGTGTCGATTATTACTTTGCAAAAGCCGCGGCCGATGAAGCCAAGCAGTATTTAGCTGACCAGGAAAAGCAAAAGATGCAGCTTGATGTTCAAAAGAAAGAACTAGAGCAATACGAGCAAAAGAATAAAATTATCCAGCAGCGCCTGGTTGTGATCAAGCAACTGGCCGAAGGTGGAAACCAGGGACCAGTGAAGATCCTCAACGCTGTCAATACCAAAATGCCCCCGGATGGAGTCATTTTGGGCAAAATTGCTCAAAAAGGAACCAAGGTTACCATTGAAGGTGTGACTACCAATCGTGAGCGAGTAACAGAGTTTGCAAAAG
>DAOQNB010000026.1:0-10524 GCA_035335845.1 Acidobacteriota bacterium
CCAGATTGGACTCAATTGGGAAATAAGAAAATTTTGGTCGTTGTTCTTTGGCTTCCGGGGTCGCCCAGCGTTTTTCGCAGGCGTTGATCGCCAACGCCACGGGGTGTTCGAGTATTTATGGCGGCAACCTGCCAACCACCCCCTGGGCAACCAACAAAGATGGACGTGGCCCAACCTGGAGCAATTCCCTGTTTGAAGACAACGCGGAATTTGGGCTCGGCATGCGGCTCACGATTGATAAACAAACCGAATATGCCCGCGAGCTGGTTCACCGGTTGCGCGCTGTCATTGGCGACAACCTGGCCGATGGCCTGCTCAACAGCCCCCAGGACACCGAAGGTGAAATCGGCGCCCAACGCGAGCGAGTCGCCATCTTGAAACAAAAGCTGCAAACCAGCGATAGCGAATTTCCTGAGTACCACCTCCAAATTCGTGATTTGGCCTGTGTGTCGGAAATGCTGGTCAAAAAGAGCGTCTGGATTGTCGGCGGTGACGGCTGGGCCTATGACATCGGCTATGGCGGACTTGATCACGTGCTGGCTGGTGGACGAAATATCAACCTGCTGGTGCTTGATACCGAAGTCTATTCCAACACCGGCGGTCAGGCTTCGAAAGCGACCCCGATGGGTGCCGTTGCCAAATTTGCCGCCGGTGGAAAACCGACTGGCAAGAAAGACCTGGGCTTGATGGCGATTAGCTATGGCAATGTCTATGTGGCGCAGATTGCGATGGGCGCCAGCGACATTCACACCCTGAAAGCCTTCCAGGAAGCTGAAAGTTATGACGGGCCATCGCTCATCATTGCCTATAGCCACTGTATTGCGCACGGGATTGATATTGCCAAGGGCATGCATCAGCAAAAACTGGCTGCCGAAACCGGGTACTGGCCGCTGTTCCGCTATAACCCGCGACTGAAAGCCGAAAACAAGAATCCGTTCCTGCTCGATTCACGAACGCCGAAACTGCCGCTCAAGGAGTATGCCTATAACGAGACCCGCTTTAGCATGCTCGCCCAAAGCGATCCAACAACGGCAGCCCACCTGATGGAAATCGCCCAACGTGAAATTACGGAACGCTGGAAAAAGTACGAAAAAATGGCCAAAACCGAACAACCGAGCTGAGGAGGACGCGTTATATGGATCTGTCAACGACCTATCTGGGACTCAAATTAAAACATCCGGTGGTGCCATCGGCATCACCTTTGTCCAGAACGCTGGATAATATTCGCCGGATGGAAGACGCTGGCGCCTCAGCCATTGTCATGTACTCTTTGTTTGAGGAACAAATTACCCACGAAAGCCATCGCCTGGATCATTACTTAGCCTATGGCTCAGAAAGTTATGCCGAAGCCATGAGTTATTTTCCAGAACCTTCGGCGTACAATCTCGGTCCAGATGAATATGTTAGCCTGATTGCCCGGGCCCGCGAGGCAACCGACATTCCAATCATCGGCAGCCTGAACGGGATTTCGACGGGTGGCTGGGTTGACTACGCCAAAAAAATCGAACAGGCCGGTGCGCAAGGGTTGGAACTCAATATATATTACATTCCAACCGACCCGCACATTACCGGTACGGTGGTCGAACAAATGTATCTGGACATTGTCTGCGAGGTCAAACAAAGCATTTCACTGCCGCTCGCGGTCAAACTCAATCCATACTTTAGCGCCACAGCCAATATGGCCCACCGACTGGCCACCCAGGGCGCCGATGCTCTGGTGCTCTTTAACCGGTTTTACCAGCCGGACTTTGATCTTGAACATCTGGAAGTGGTCCCGCATCTGGTGCTCAGCAATTCCAATGAACTCCGGTTACCGCTCCGCTGGGTAGCCATCCTCTATGGCCGCGTGCCGGTTGATCTGGCGATTACCAGCGGCGTCCACACCTATGAAGATGTGCTCAAAGGCATGATGGCCGGCGCCAAGGTCACCATGATTACTTCGGAACTGCTCCAGCACGGGTTTAAGCGGATCAATGAAATTGTGGCCGACCTCACGCGCTGGATGGAAGAACGCGAATACGAATCCATTGTCCAGATGCAGGGCAGCATGAGCCAGAAGAATGTGGCGGAACCGACTGCATTTGAACGCGCCAACTATATGAAAGCGCTGCAATCCTGGCGCTCTGACCCAACCGGGATACTGCTGTAAGAAACACTTTGGGAGCGCGGGCATCCTGCCCGCTTAACCACCAACCAACCGAAGTGCGGGCAAGATGCCCGCGCTCCCAAAAAGATGAAGTGCTATTTCCGAAAGGTGAAACTATGCAAATCGCAACCACAGGACTTGACCAGGAAACCCTTGAGATGACGCTCAAGGCATTTAAAGACTACATTGCGGCTCAGGTATCAGACCAGGATTTGATCGGGTTTGACGAACGCGACGAATTCCCGACCGACGTGGTTCGGGGCATCGGTTCCGACCTTGGGATTCAACTGGTATTTGTCCCCGAAGCCTATGGTGGAATGGGCGGCGACGCCATTGATATTTATCGAATTTGCGAAGCCATGGCCCGGTTTGATCTGGGAATCGCCACGGGCGTGCTGGCCACGTTTTTGGGCAGTGACCCGATCCTGGCCGGCGGCACCGAAGATCAAAAAATGACCTGGCTTTCAAAGATTGCCGAAGATGGCGTGCTCTATGCCTATGGCGCCACCGAACCTGAAGCCGGAAGCGACCTGGGTTCACTCCGAACCACCGCGACTCCGGTCAAGGAAGACGACAAAGTCATCGGGTATCGGCTCAATGGCAACAAACAGTGGATCAGCAATGGCGGCGTGGCCGATGTCTACACGATTCTGGCCAATGCTCCGGGCGGCCCGACGTGGTTTGTCCTTCCCAAAGATCAGGAAGGGTTTAGCCATGGCAAACCGGAAGACAAACACGGAATCCGGGCCAGCAACACCGCGGCGCTTGCGCTCGATGAAGTCTTTGTCCCGGTTGAAAATATGGTTGGCGGGGTGGAAGGCCAGGGCCTGCTCCAGGCTCAGGATGTGTTTGGCTACACACGCCTGATGGTGGCCGCGTTTGGACTTGGCGGTGGTTGGGCAGCCATGGATCGCGCGATTCCCTACTCCACGACTCGAATCCAGGCGGGTGCCCCACTCTCTGAAAAACAAGGCTACACTCATAAATTGATCGTCCCGCACGTGGTCCGACTCGAAGCCGGACGCGCCTATATTGAATCCACCGCCGAACGACTGGCAGCCGGTGAAGCCAATAACCTCAATACGGAAGGCGCCATCGCCAAATATCTGGCGACCGAAGCTGGAAATGCGGCTGCCGATGCTGCGATCCAGGCTCTGGGCGGCTATGGCTATACCAAAGAATACATGGTCGAAAAATATAAACGGGATGTGCGCATTACAACCATTTATGAAGGCACGTCTGAAATCATGGAAATGACCATCAGCCGTGACCGGTGGCAGGCCCACTTAAAAACCCGTGGCCAGCATTACCACGACAAAGCCAAAGCGATGGAAGCGCTCCACCAGACCAACCCGCAGGTGGGTGCCAATATTGCCGCTCTGGCGCTGCACGCACTGGCTGAAATCCTGGAACGTGCCCGTACCGCTCGCCTCACCCGCTATCAACACATTCTGTTCCGCCTGGGTGAATTGATTGCTCTGGCCGAAGGAACTGAAGCCCTGGCCAAACGGGCCGTGGCGGTTGCCAATAAGACCCTGAACCCGAAAGCCGATCATCGGTTTAACGCCACCGCCATGGCCGCGATCAGCCGGATTTTTGCCCGCGAAGTGGCCCTCAAACTGGCTCAAGATGGCATGCGATGGATCGCTGGCGCCGGCGGCGTCAGTGATGCCGAAATGCCGGCCTTTGAAACCAGCCTTCGGAGCGCCGCGATTTATCGCGCTCAGGCTGGCATGGTCGCCGATATGGACCTGGTCGCCGATGCGATCTATGACCGGAAACAGTGAATTTTGGGGTTCCGGGTTCCGGGTTCCGGGTTCCGGGACCCGAACCCAGAGTTCTGCGATCCCCTTTCTTATTGCGAAAGCATGAGTTGACCGTATTTCTCAATTTTTCGAAAACCCGGAACCCGGAACCCGGAACCCGGAACCCGGAACCCGGAACCCGGAACCCGGAACCCTATTCCCTACTCCTCTCTCTGGAAAAAAACTTATGGAAGATACAGCTTACCGTGCAATTGCCGTCGTCGGAATCGGTGCCGCACTCCCCGATGCCCCCGACGCATCTACCTTCTGGGCCAATGTGACGGGTGGACGCTACTCAATTTCAGAGGTCTCACCCGACCGTTGGGATCCGGCGGTGTATTATGATGCCGATCCGAAAGCCCCCGACAAATCATATTCTAAAATCGGCGGTTGGGTTCGCGAGTGCGCCTGGGATCCGATTGCCTGGCATTTGCCGATTCCACCGCGTGTCAGTCAGGCGATGGATGACACCCAAAAATGGGCGGTAAAATGTACCCACGAAGCACTGACCAGTTTTGGATACCCAAACCGACCCCTCGACCTGGAACGCACCGCTGTTATTTTTGGGAATGCCATGGCCGGTGAACGTCACTACTTGACGTCAACCCGGCTTGCCCATCCTGAATTTGCCCGCGAGTTGAGCAAAGCTCCGGCGTTTGCGGCGCTTCCAGCCGATGTTCGCGCCACAATCCTCCAGCAATTTCACGCCAATACTCAGGAATTCTTCCCTGGTATCACTGAAGACACGATGCCAGGCGAACTTTCCAATTGTATTGCGGGTCGCGTCGCCAATCTGTTTAACCTCCACGGTCCAAATTATGTGTGTGACGCCGCCTGTGCTTCAGCCATGGCAGCCATGAGTGCCGCGATTGAGGGTCTGGTTGAACGCGATTTCGACACCGTGATTACTGGCGGGATTGACCGCAACATGGGCATTGCCACGTTTGTGAAATTCTGCAAGATCGGCGCCCTGTCAGCGACGGGGACACGGCCTTATGCCGATGGCTCTGATGGATTTGTCATGGGTGAAGGAGCGGCCATTTTTGTCCTCAAACGCCTTGAAGACGCCGAACGCGATGGCGATACGATTTATGCTGTCCTGCGCGGAATGGGCGGCTCCAGCGATGGGCGTGGAAAAGGCATCACGGCTCCAAATCCAATCGGCCAGCGACTGGCAATCGAACGCGGCTGGAAAAATGCCGGGATCTCGCCAGCGACCGCCACATTGATCGAGGGCCACGGGACGTCAACCAAAGTTGGTGACGTGGTCGAAGTCCAAAGCCTGATTGATGTCTTTACCCCGTTTGGACCAGCCACCCAATCCATCGCCCTGGGTTCAGTCAAATCCAATATCGGCCACCTCAAAGGCGCTGCCGGTGCCGCAGGGATGTTAAAGGCCGTTCTGGCATTGCATCACAAAGTACTGCCGCCAAGCCTCAACTTCCATAAACCAAATCCAAATCTTGATTTCACCCATTCGCCATTTTATGTCAATACCGAACTCAAGCCCTGGCCAACGCCAGCGTGCGGTGTTCGACGGGCCGCCGTCAGCGCCTTCGGGTTTGGCGGGACCAACTTCCACGGCGTTTTTGAAGAATACATTCCAGGGGCACTGAAACCGAAGAAAATCCAGGTTTCCGGGATTGAAACTGTACCGGCACCAGGGGCGACTCAATCGCCAGCGGCTGACCTCAAAGCACCGCTCCGGGGAGCACTCGTGATTGGTGGCACGTCAAGTGCCGCACTGGTCGAACGCCTCAAAGCGGTGCAAACCGCAGCCCAGGCCGGCAATGCACCAAAAATCGAAGCCCCCGCCGAAGCTGACCTGCGCGCCCCCGAACGCATCGCGATTGATTATGCCGATGCCAAAGACTTAGCCGACAAAGCTGGAAAAGCACTCAAAGCCCTTGAAGCCAACAACCCGGCCATGTGGAAAGCGTTGCGGTCACAGGGCGTGTTTCACGGTAGCGGCCCGGCGCCAAAAGTCGCGTTCCTCTACACCGGGCAGGGTTCGCAATATGTCAACATGCTCCAGCAGTTGCGTGACATCGAACCAATTGTGGCTGAAGTCTTTACCGAAGCCGATAAGGTGATGACGCCGCTGCTTGGTGGCAAACCACTGACCGATTACATCTTTGTCAAACAGGCCGACGAAGCCGCCGTTGCCCAGGCCGAAAAAGATCTGCGTCAAACCGCCATCACCCAGCCAGCGGTACTGGCGGTGGATTCGGCACTCACCAAATTGATGGCCAGTTATGGCATCACATCCGATATGGTGATGGGCCACAGCCTGGGTGAATACGGAGCGCTGGTGGCCTCTGAAGCGATGCCGTTTGCCGATGCCCTCGAAGCCGTCAGTGCCCGTGGTCGCGAAATGACCAAAGTTTCAATGGGCGACAATGGCAAAATGGCCGCGGTCTTTGCGCCACTGCCTGAAATCGAACGGTTGTTAAAGACCATTGATGGATATGTGGTGATTGCCAATATCAACAGCAATGTTCAGGCTGTCATCGGTGGCGCCAGCGATGCTGTGGTTCAGGCCGAACATATTTTTAAAGCCGCTGGATATAATTGCGTTCCGCTGCCAGTCAGCCACGCCTTTCATACCACGATTGTCGCTCCGGCGAGCGGTCCGCTCCGCCAGACACTGGAGCGGCTAACGATTCAATCTCCGAAAATTCCGACCGTGGCCAATATCAACGGCGAATTCTATCCAACCGGTCCCAATGTCAAAACGGAGATGCTCGACATTCTGGCCAAACAGGTGGCCTCCCCCGTGCAATTCGTCAAAGGACTGCACACGCTCTATGAAGCTGGCGCCCGAATCTTTGTCGAAGTCGGTCCGAAAAAAGCCCTGCAAGGGTTTGTGGATGATGTGCTGGGCAACCATCCAGACGTGATTTCGCTGGCCACCAACCATCCGAAAACCGGTGACGTCGCTTCGTTTAACCAGGCATTGTGCGGGCTCTATGCCGCCGGGTTGGGTGCTGGACGAGTACCCCACCTTGTTGCCCAGCCAGTTGCCACCCAGGCAACAGCGGCGATTTCCGCACCCGCCCAACCATCAGTACAGTTGACTGCCGCCGCGCCGGCTCACCCGACGCCGTCTGTGATGACAACTGCGGCTGTCCCTCGTGGAGCAGGTATGAGCACACCAAATGCAAATCAAACCTATGTGGAGCTTGGCAAACTCTTTGCCGAATTCCTTGAACGCGGCATGCACCTGTACCAGGGCCAGGCCACACCCGCTCGCGCCGCCCAGGAACTGGTCGTTATTTCTGGCGCCGCGCTTGGGTTGCCCGGCGTTGAGCGGGTGTTTGACGAAGCCAATCTGGGCCGTATTTTACGCGGCGAACAATTTATTGATGTCATTCCAGCCAAATACCGGCGGTTGATGGTCGAAAAACACATCACCCGGCTGGTCAAGAGCGATGCTGGCGCCCGCTTTGAAACGATTGAAAGCGCCGGCGAAGTCGTGAAACTCGCAGCACGGGCCGGAAAGATTGATCTGGAACACGATTTCGGTATTCCGGCAGACCGGCTGTCAGCCCTGGATGAAGTCACCCAACTCGCCATCGGCGCTGGGATTGACGCCCTGCGCGATGCCGGAATCCCGCTGGTGTTGCGCTATAAAACCACCACCAAAGGCACGCAACTGCCTGACCGGTGGGGACTGCCTGAAGCCCTGCGGGATGAAACCGGCGTGATTTTTGCCTCGGCGTTTCCAGGCTATGATTCATTTGCGTCGAACCTGACCCACTACTGGGAAGACCGGGCCCGCCGTGAAGAGCTGGAAATGCTCACCAACCTGCGTTCCCGTCTCGATGGTCAGGGCACGGCCATCGCCGTCGAAATTGATCGGCGGATTGGCGAACTCAAACACACGATTGAAACCTCGCCGTACCAGTTTGACCGCCGCTTCCTGTTCCGGGTTCTGGCCATGGGTCACTCACAGTTTGCCGAACTCATCGGCGCCCGTGGGCCAAACACCGCGATTAACTCGGCCTGTGCCAGCACCACCCAGGCGGTGGCCCTGGCTGAAGACTGGATTCACTCAGGTCGCTGCCGGCGCGTGATTGTGGTTGCGGCTGACGATGTGACCTCTGACAACCTGATGGATTGGTTTGGCGCTGGCTTCCTGGCCACGGGCGCCGCCGCCACAGATGATGTCGTCGAAGAAGCCGCCACACCGTTTGACCGTCGTCGGCACGGAATGATTCTGGGCATGGGCGCCGCAGCGTTTGTGGTTGAAAGCGCCGAAGCGTCACGCGAACGCGGCATTTCGCCGATTTGCGAAGTGCTCAGCGCCGCCACCGCCAACAGTGCCTTCCACGGCACCCGGCTTGACGTCAACCATATCTGCATGGTGATGGAAAAACTGGTTGCCCAGGCTGAAGCCCGCACCGGTATCAATCGGTACCAAATCGCCCCTCATACCGTGTTTGTCTCGCACGAGACCTATACTCCGGCCCGTGGCGGAAGCGCCGCGGCTGAAGTTCACGCCCTGCGCCAGGTCTTTGGCGACAAAGCCAGCCAGCTTGTGATTGCCAATACCAAAGGCTTTACCGGCCACCCGATGGGTGTTGGAATTGAAGATGTGGTGGCGATCAAAGCGGTTGAAACCGGCATCGTCCCGCCAGTGGCGAATTTCAAGGAAGTTGACCCGGATTTGGGTGTGCTCAATCTGTCAAAAGGTGGCGCCTATCCGATTCACTATGCCCTCCGACTGGGCGCCGGGTTTGGTTCGCAAATCAGCATGACCTTGATTCGCTGGATTCCAACGGCTGACGGTATGCACCGCGCCCCTGAAGCACTGGGCTATGAATATCGCGTCTATGATCGCACTCAGTTAAATCAGTGGCTGAGCACCATTTCGGGCTATCCGACCACACAGCTTGAAGTGATCAACCGGACGTTGCGAATCAAAGACCAGGGCGCTCCGGCATTGCCATTGACAACCGCCGTTCCAAAACCTGTGGTTGCCGCGCCTGTGACGTCCTGGGCACAGCCAGCCGCTGTTCCAACGCCAGTTGCCATACCACCAGCCCCAGCCAAGGTCGAGCCGGCCACAGTGGTGGCCAAAGTTGAAGCACCACCAGCCGCACCAGCCTTTACTTCAGTACCAACACCAGTTCCAGTCTTTGATGCCGTGAAGGAAAAAGTCCTTTCACTGGCAGCGCAAAAGACCGGCTATCCGGTGGATATGCTCGATTTGGACCTGGATCTGGAAGCTGACCTGGGCGTGGACACGGTCAAACAAGCCGAAATGTTTGCGGCCATCCGTGGCGCCTATGACATTCCACGCGAAGAAAATCTCAAACTGCGTGACTTCCCGACCCTCAAACACGTCATCAAGTTTGTTTATGATCGCCGCCCGGATTTGAAAGCAGTTGAACTGCCGCCACTCCCGACAAAGGTGGTCGCGATGGCATCCGGCGTTGGTGCCGCACCAGCTCTGGCACCAGTCATCGCGGTGGCAACGATTGATCCAGTTCGCGAAGAAGTTCTGAAACTGACGGCTCAAAAAACCGGCTACCCGATTGACATGCTGGATATGGACCTCGATCTGGAAGCCGATCTTGGCGTTGACACCGTCAAGCAAGCCGAAATGTTTGCGGCCATTCGCGGCGCATATACCATTCCACGTGATGAAAACTTGAAACTCCGCGACTTCCCGACCCTCAAACACGTGGTCAAATTTGTCTATGATCGCCGCCCAGACCTGAAAGCTCCAGAGCCAGCCGTCGCCGCAGTGGCCGTGACTGCCCAGGCACCAGTCGCCACGCCAGCCGCGCCGGCGGTGGATGAAGTCACCCAAAAGGTAATGGCTCTGGCTGCCGAAAAGACCGGCTATCCACCGGAGATGCTGGACCTTGATCTCGATTTGGAAGCCGACCTGGGTGTGGACACCGTCAAGCAGGCTGAAATGTTTGCCTCGGTTCGCGCAATGTTTGACATTCCACGCGATGAAAACCTGAAACTGCGTGACTTCCCAACCCTCAAACACGTGATTGGGTTTGTCTACGCCAAACGTCCGGATCTGAAAGTCGTCGCGGCACCAGCACCGGTTGCCACAGCTCCAGTTCAGGTCACAGCCCCGGCAGCCGCTCCAGCCGCGCCGGTTATGGACGAAGTCACCGAAAAAGTCCTGGCTCTCGCGGCGGACAAGACCGGGTATCCATCGGAAATGCTCGATCTGGACCTCGATTTGGAAGCCGATCTGGGTGTGGACACCGTCAAGCAGGCTGAAATGTTTGCCTCGGTTCGCGCAATGTTTGACATTCCACGTGATGAAAACTTGAAACTGCGTGACTTCCCAACCCTCAAACACGTGATTGGGTTTGTGTATGACAAACGCCCGGACCTGAAAGTCGCCGCGGCACCAGCGCCGGTTCAACCGGTTGCCGCTCCGGTCGCCGAAGCAGCGCCGGCAGTTGATGAAGTCACCCAGAAAGTTCTGGATCTGGCCGTCGAGAAAACCGGGTACCCAGCCGAAATGCTCGATTTGAACCTCGATCTGGAAGCCGATCTGGGTGTGGACACCGTCAAGCAGGCTGAAATGTTTGCCTCGGT
>DAOQNB010000026.1:10624-19272 GCA_035335845.1 Acidobacteriota bacterium
GCCGATCTGGGTGTGGACACCGTCAAGCAGGCTGAAATGTTTGCCTCGGTTCGCGGACTCTTTGACATTCCACGCGATGAAAATTTGAAACTGCGCGACTTCCCAACCCTCAACCATGTGATTGGGTTTGTGTATGACAAACGCCCGGATTTGAAAGGTGCCGCCGCAACGCAAGCAACTGCGGCAACAGCAGGTGCCGCCGCATCGGCGGTCGCAGCACCCGCAGTACCACAAACCATGTCGCTGGATGCGGCTGCCGCTATTCCACGACGCGTCCCGGTTCCGATCCTGCGACCGGCACTGGCTGATTGCAAACCAACCGGCGTCAAGCTCGAAGCCGGCACTCGCGTGGTGGTCATGCCTGAACTGGGTGCCGTCACCGACAGCCTGTGCCAGCAACTGACTGACCGTGGGGTTGAAGTCCTGAAACTTGAAAATCTATCGGATGCCGCTTCACTCACCGCTCAACTTCAAACCTGGCTCGAAGCCGGACCAATCCACGGGGTGTACTGGTTACCAGCCCTGGCCATTGAAGACAACCTGCTGGATATGCACCTGGAACAGTGGCGAGCGGAACTGCAAGTTCGCGTCAAGTACCTCTATGCCACCATGCGGGCGCTCTATGACCAGATTGAGGCCGCCGGTACCTTCCTGGTTTCGGCAGTTCATCTGGACGGCCAGCACGGCTATGGCCCAGCAGGCGCTCGCGCTCCACTGGGCGGCGCTGTCACCGGCTTTACCAAAGCCTATAAACGCGAACGCACCGAAGCGCTCGTCAAAGCAGTTGACTTCCAACCTGACACTTCAGCCGATGACATGGCTGAAAAACTGATTGCTGAAACCCTGACTGATCCTGGTATCGTCGAAATTGGCTATGTGGCTGAACAGCGCTGGACGGTTGGACTCCGGGAAATCCCAGTTGAAAACGGCGAACCCGGAATGGAATTGACCAAAGACACCGTGTTTGTGGTCACCGGTGCCGCCGGGAGCATTGTGTCAGCGATTACGACCGATCTGGCCGTGGCCTCAGGCGGGACATTCTATCTGCTTGATTTAGTCCCCGAACCAGACCGCAACAATCCAGATATTCCACGACTGGCCAATGACAAAGACAACCTCAAGCGAGATATCTTTGAACGCCTCAAAGCCAAAGGCGAACGCGCCACTCCGGCCATGGTTGAAAAAGAACTCGCCGCCCTGGAACGCGCTGGTGCCGCACTTGCCGCCATCCAGGCCATCGAAGCCGCCGGCGGGACGGCTCACTATTTCAGCGTTGACCTGCGGGATGCCGAATCAGTCGGCAACGCCATTGACGCCGTTCAGGAACAGCAGGGCCGGATTGATGTGCTGCTGCACGCCGCCGGGCTTGAAATCAGCCGCTTCCTGAAAGACAAAGAACCTCGCGAATTTGATCTGGTGTTTGACGTCAAATGCGATGGCTGGTTTAACCTGCTGCGCGCGATTGGTCAGATGCCGCTGGGTGCCACCGTGGTGTTTAGCTCGATTGCCGGACGCTTTGGCAACGGCGGTCAAACCGATTACAGCTCTGCCAACGATCTGCTCTGCAAAACCACATCAAGCTTCCGCACGACGCGGCCCAACACTCGGGGCATTGCCACTGACTGGACGGCCTGGAGCAGCATCGGAATGGCCTCGCGCGGCTCGATTCCAAAAATGATGGAACTTGCCGGCATTGATATGCTCGCTCCTGAAGCTGGTATCCCGTTCATTCGTCGCGAATTGATCTCTGGCAGCCGCCGGGATGAAATCGTGGTCGCAGAGCGGCTTGGCCTCCTGATGCATGAGTTTGACGAAACCGGCGGTCTCGATGTCGAAGCCATCAATCAACGACTGGCCGAGCACCGCGAAGCCGGAAAAGTCGGCCCAATGATTGGCAACGTAACCGGATTTGGACTCCACACCGGACTCACGGTCGAGACCACGCTGGATCCAAAGGAACAACCATTCCTCTTTGATCACCAGATTGAAGGCACGCCGGTACTGCCGGGCGTGATGGGCATGGAATCATTTGCCGAACTGGCCGCCGTGCTCTTCCCTGACCAGTCAGTCGCCAGCGTTGAAAACGTAGACTTCCTGGCGCCATTTAAGTTTTATCGCCACGAACCACGGACCATCAAACTTGTAGCCAAATTCCAAACCGACGGCGAAGACACACTGGCCTTCTGCCGCCTGATTGGAACGCGGACCTTGCCAAACCAACCGACGCCGCAGGAAACCGTTCACTTTACCGGCACAGTTCGCCTGACCCGGCAACCGCTCTCGGAAGA
Organism: Acidobacteriota bacterium; assembly: GCA_035335845.1. Lineage (GTDB taxonomy): Bacteria > Acidobacteriota > Blastocatellia > Chloracidobacteriales > Chloracidobacteriaceae > JACQXX01. The sequence goes on from DAOQNB010000026.1 coordinate 12,913, forward strand.
CCTGGAACAACCAGCAACTGAAGCTGAAGCCACGGTCACCGCCGAAGACATTTACCGGATTTATTTCCACGGCCCGGCCTATCAGGTCCTTGAAAAAATCTGGAAATGGGAAGACTGCGTGGCGGGTCAGTTTGCCGCCGATCTGATCGAAAACCATCGTCCAGTGGAACTCGAAACCCAACTGACACCGCGTCTGATCGAGTTGTGCTTCCAAACCGCTGGAATCTGGGAAATTGGCGAAACCGGCCATATGGGCTTGCCACTGCACGTTGATCGGGTGCTCAAACTCCGCACCGGAGAAAATGTCAGCGGTCGTCAGGTCGCCATCATCCGTCGCAACACCGAAAACAATTGCTTTGACGGCGTTGTCTGCGACACGGAAGGTAATGTCTTCCTGTACCTGCAAGGCTATCGGACCGTCGAATTTACCGCCAACGATGAAGCGCAGGTCGCGCTCATCCGCAACGTTTTGAGTTAATCTCATTGTGAAGAATGAAGGGTGAACAATTATCTCTTTGAATCTCAAATAGTTCGATAATTTCTTCATTCTTCATTCTTCATTCTTCATTCATTTTAGAGAGGATCCAGCCATGAATAACCACGTCGCACCATCATTAACCCAATCCCAAATCGATGCTTTAACCTTTTTGATCCACCATTACAAAACCGGGAACCTGCTGGCCACCATTCAAATTTGTCACGATTTTCTGGCCTGCCTGCCGGACTCAACCCCGGAAAAACAAATGTTTTTGAATGACATCACCGGTTTGAAAAAAATTGTCAACCTGCTGGCCCACGTCAACACTGAAGAAGAACCCAAAGCCAGCGAAGCTGCACAGTAGCGAAAGATCTGTCAGTACCACCTGCCTCAGCGGGTGGGCCAGGTGAGTACTATCTGCGGTAGCGATGGGCAGTTCAGTCATTTCCTACCCGCTGACGCAGGTGGTACTGACTTGGGGTAACCCTGGAGGAAAATTATGCGTCCCCTGATTCAGCGTGTCGCCATTGTGGACCGTGGAACGGCTGCCGTTCGGGCCATTCGTGCGATCCGGGAATATAATGAAGAGCACCAGACCACGATTCGCTCACTGGCTCTGTTTACCAAAACCGATCAACGTGCCCTGTTTGTCGAAGAAGCCGACGAGGGCTTTTTGCTGGGTTCGGATGAATGGTGGTCAAACGGTCAGGTCAACAGCCGGTATTGTGATTTGGAAGCCCTCGAAAAAGCCCTGGTGGCGTCACGTGCCGATGCCGTATGGACCGGATGGGGCTGGATGTCGGCCCGACCAGAACTGGCCGATCTGTGTCACAAACTTGGAATTGCGTACCTGGGGGTCTCTGGCGACCTGATGCGTCAGATGCTGACGCCTGAGTTTGCCCAACACCTGGCGGAACAATCTGGCCTTACGCTTGACCTTGAACCAGCCGAATCACTGTCTGATGTGCGCCAGCTTGCCGTTCAAACCCTGGCTGACGCTGATTGCACCGTTTGGGCACTGGGCGTTTTAGATACGACGTTCCAGTTTTCAGAAACAACCGGTCTGGTTGAATCACCATCGCCAGTGTTGTCACCTGATCAGGAACTGATGTTGTGCCGCACGGCAGTCAAAATGGTCAAACAATCAAAAGCAACTGGACTGGTGAGCGTCAAGTTTGTCTGGAAAACCACGACTGGAACCGTTCAGAATGTCAGCCTCCAGCCTGGTATTTGCGCCAGCCATCCCGTCACCGAACTGCGAGCCGGTGTGGATCTGGTCAAACTCCAGATTCATCTGGGCCGTGACGGGCACCTTGAAACCCATCCTCCGGCACTCTCGCCAGCCCACGCCATGGGGGTTGAACTGGTCGCCATTCCTGAAGCAACCGATCTTCCAGCCAGTTCCAAGATTGTCGAATCACTAAAAACCGTGACGGGGCCGGGGCTTCGGATTGATCCAGGGATCAGTGAAGGCAATCTGCTGGCCCAGCCGTTCTTACCGTCACGATGGATCAGTCTGGTCACCACCAGCGGGCATAACCGGGCGGAAACCCTGTCCAGATTAAAACGCGCCTTGCTGAACTCAGCCTGTGTCATCCACGGTTACCGCTGCAACAAGTCGCAACTTCTGGCCATGCTCAATCGCCCGGATGTCATTGATGGCCACACCACACCGATTCCTGCGGCCACCATTGCTCCGCTCAACCCGCTCTTTGGTAAAGTGGCGTTAATTCAGGCAGCCATTGAAGTCTATCTGGCTGATTTTTCAGTCGAGCACGCTCAATTTGTCACGTCTGCGGCTCGTGGTCGGCCACAGGTCCGAGGTGAAGCGGGTCTGACGGTCGAACTCGGCTATCAGGGCGAAGTCTATGCCCTGACCGTGTATCGGCTTGGCGACCAAAACTATCGAATTGACGTTGATGGCCAGCAAATTCCAGTCACCGTGGCCTGGAGCAATCGCCACGAACGCCGACTGATCGTCGCCGGTCAGAATTTTCATACCTTCCCGGTGGTGACCCAGCCCAACTTTACGATTGAAGTTGAAGGCACCGAACACCACATTTCCCGTGAAGATTTCGGCGTGGTACGCTGTCCAACGCCAGCGGTCGTGGTATCGGTCGCCGTGAAAGAAGGCGACGAAGTCAAAACCGGCGATGTGGTGGCCGTGGTCGAATCCATGAAACTGGAAATGCCGATCAATGCGCCATATGCCGGAAAAGTCCGTAAAGTGCTGGTCCTGCCGAATGTCCAGGTAGATATCGGCGCCCCGCTGATCCAGTTTGAACTTTCCAGCCATCCGGCTGCCGGATCTGCCGGCGAACGGCTGCGGTTTTCAAATTTGGTGCCAGCCGCACCAGACTCACTGCAGGCCCGGTGTCATACCAATTTTGAAGCGTTCCGGAGCCTGCTGCTTGGCTATGACGTCGCTCCAGCCGAAGTCAAACGACTGATGACTGACCGTGGACAACTCTGTCATCAATTGCCGGTGACTGACCCGGACCTGATTGGAAACGAAGATGAGATGTTGACGATCTTTGTTGACCTCTGCTCGCTCTTCCAACGCCTGGCCTTAACCGAAGATCACGAAGCCGCCGAAGCCCTCGCGTCCCAGGAATACCTGTTGACCTATCTGCGAACGTTTGACACCCAGGGAACCGAGCTTCCGCAGGCATTCCTCGATAAACTGCTGCGCACCCTCGCCCATTTTGGTGTCTATAGCCTGCGGCGCACCCCCGAACTCGAAGAAGCACTCTTGCGGCTCTACAAATCTCACCTGAAGATGGATCAGCACCTGACCCTGATGCTGAGTTTGCTTGAACGACGACTGGCCAACCACGAAGCCATGCAACCGGCGCTCAGTGCGTCATTCCAGTGGCTCTTAAATCGGACAATTGAAGAAACCCTCGGCAGTTATCCCAGCCTGAGCGAACTGGCTCGCGAAGTTCGCTTCCGCCTCTATGATGAAGCCATTTTTGAACAGGCACGCAAACGTATTTATGCCGACGTCGAAGAACATTTAAACTACCTGGAAGAATCTCCCGGTGCTGAGGATCGGGAAGTTCATATCCAGGCCCTGGCCAACTGTCCACAACCCCTGGCCGGATTGCTGGCCAAACGGTTTGGCGATATGTCGCTGGCCATGCAACAGTTGATTCTGGAAGTGCTCACCCGGCGCTATTACCGCATCCGCAAACTTGAGAACTTCCAAAACCTGCTTGGGAAAAAACACATTTTTGTTACCGCCCGGTATGATCATCCGGTGGATGGAAAAAACATCCACGTCGCCAGCACGCTGGCCGCCTATGACCAGTTGACCGAGACCGGTCAGGAACTGTGCCATCTGGTCAAATCTATCCCGGAAGATCACGACCTGGTGATTGATTTTTACCTCTGGAATCCAGACCGTAGTCAGTCGGCAGATGAACTCCAGCAGGATATCCAGCGCCATTTGAACGAAGTGCCCTTCCCGCGTCCAATTCGGCGAATTGTGGTTTCGGTCGCCAGCCTGGCAACCGGACACGAAATGGAAGGCACCTGGCATTTTACCTTCCGGCCATCACCGGAAGGCTATCAGGAAGAAAAAATCTATCGCAGCCTCCACCCAATGATGGGTAAACGGTTGCATCTCTGGCGGTTGAGCAATTTCAACCTCGAACGCCTGCCCTCGGTTGAAGACGTCTATCTCTTCCGGGTGCTGGCCAAAGACAATCCAAAAGACGAACGGCTGATTGCGATTGCCGAAGTCCGCGACCTGACCATTGTGCGTGATGGAAATGGCCAGATTATCCAGATTCCATATCTGGAACATATGCTCTTTGAAGCGGCTGCCGGATTGCGGCATTTCCTGGCGCAACGGCCTCCGCGAGAACGACCACAGTGGAACCGATTGCTCCTGTATATCTGGCCAACGCTGACCTTGAACCGCGAGGAGATCAATCAGGTCTCGCGCAAACTTTCAGCGGCAACCGAAGGGCTGGGACTCGAACGAATGGTGATCCGCTGTACCCTGCCAGATGCGGAAACTGGCGAAATCAAAGACACCGTGTGGCGGATTTCCAACCCTGGCGGACACGAGCCGGTGGTTTCATTCCACACGCCGGCTGAAAAACCGATGCGTCCGCTGGGCGATTATGAACGCAAAGTACTGCAACTTCGCCGCCGTGGGCTGGTGTACCCCTATGAAATCGTCGAAATGCTCACCTCATCGCAAGGCGAGAAAATTCAGTTCCCGCCCGGCGAATTTCAAGAATATGACCTCAACGAACAGAATGAACTGGTTCCAGTCAACCGGCCATACGGCTTGAACAAAGCCAATCTGGTCGTCGGCGTGATTACCAACAAAACCGCCAAATATCCCGAAGGCATGACCCGCGTGATTATGCTGGGCGACCCAAGCAAGAGCATGGGCTCAGTTGCCGAACTCGAATGCCGGCGGATTCTGGCCTGCATTGATCTGGCCCAAAAAATGAACGTTCCGCTCGAATGGTTCCCGGTCTCGGCTGGGGCGAAAATTTCAATGGAAAGCGGCACGGAAAACATGGACTGGATCGCGGACGTGCTGCGGGCCCTGATCGAATTCACCCAGGCCGGGTGCGAAGTCAACATCGTGGTCAACGGCATCAACGTCGGTGCCCAGCCGTACTGGAACGCCGAAGCCACCATGCTGATGCACACCCGTGGCATCCTGATTATGACGCCTGACGGAGCGATGGTCCTCACCGGCAAACGCGCCCTTGATTTTTCGGGGAGCGTTTCGGCAGAAGACAACTTTGGCATCGGCGGCTATGATCGGGTGATGGGTCCCAACGGACAGGCCCAATACTGGGCGGCGGATATCGTCGAAGCCTCAGAAATCCTGCTTCGGCATTATGACCATACCTATGTCGTTCCCGGTGAACGATTTCCACGTGACACACCATCAACCGACCCGACGGATCGCGACATCCGCAGCTTCCCATATTCCGGCAACAAAGCGGACGGCTTCGAACTGGTCGGAGAAATCTTTACCGAAGAAAAGAACGCCGGACGCAAACGGCCATTTGATATTCGGTCCGTGATGCGGGCGGTGGTTGATCAGGACCACCAGCCGCTTGAACGCTGGTTTGGGTTCCGGGATGCGGAAATTCCGGTGGTCTGGGATGCCCACCTTGGCGGACATCCCGTGTGTATGATCGGCATGGAATCACGTCCATTGCCACGGCTCGGCTTTATCTCAGCGGATGGACCTTATCAGTGGACAGCCGGGACGCTCTTCCCACAAGGCTCTAAGAAAGTCGCCCGAACCGTCAATTCGGCCAGCGGCAATCGGCCACTGGTGGTGCTGGCGAACCTGTCCGGGTTTGACGGCTCACCGGAATCCATGCGCAAGACCCAGCTTGAATTCGGAGCTGAAATTGGCCGGGCGGTCGTGAACTTCAAGGGACCGATTGTGTTCTGCGTGGTGTCGCGCTATCACGGCGGGGCGTATGTGGTCTTTTCAAAGACCTTGAACAAAAACCTCGAAGTCGCCGCACTCGAAGGCTCGTTTGCTTCGGTCATCGGAGGCGCTCCGGCAGCCGCCGTCGTGTTTGCCGGTGAAGTCGAAAAACGAACCAAAGCCGACGACCGGCTGACGACGCTTGAAAAAGCGATTGCGGCAGCGGCGGGTCCAGACAAAGGCCGCCTGCGGGCCGAATACACCGACCTCTACAACGTGGTCTATTCCGAAAAACTCGGCCAGGTGGCCGAAGAATTCGACACCGTCCACAGTGTCCACCGGGCACTGGCGGTCGGGTCGCTGGATCGGATCGTTCCGTCAAGCCAGCTTCGTCCATATCTGATTGATGCGGTCGAACGCGGAATGAAGAAAGCGTTGGAAAGCAGGTAAGACCGGGTTCCGGGTT
>DAOQNB010000027.1:0-18872 GCA_035335845.1 Acidobacteriota bacterium
GGTAACAATCCAAAACATTCTCTGAAGTGGCAAATCCAACCGGGTAGTAATCGGCTGGGATTTTTCCAGTTTCCCATCCATCTTTGGCGTTGCGAGCAAAGCAATCCGCAAACTGGCGATACCGTTTAAGGGCATTTTCTCGTTGGTCCAATTCCAGCAGCGCTTCGCCCAGGAGCAGCAACACTCGCGGATTGCGGCGTTTTCCGCTCTCACTGGCCAGTTTTTCAAGCTCTGGAAGAATCTGTGTTGGATCCTGGCGGATCAGGTTCATTGCAAAAGATTCAGCACCAGGAAGTTCGAGATAGAGGTGAAGGGCTTCGGTGAATTTTTTTTCTTTTTCGAGCTTTTGAGCCTGAAAAAATTTGGTGTCAGGTGGGGCAGGAGGCGCTTCCTGAGCCAATACTGATATTCCCTGAAACAGTACGCACACCACTGCCAGCAACGCAATACGGAGCATAGGCTTTCCTCTCGATCATTTGTGGGTAAACGCCGCAATTGGATACAGGCGCTTGCTCTCTCAGCAAAATGTCGCTGAGAACTGGATCAATACCAAAGCAGTGACAAGTCACCGCACTCCAAATTTTTCCCACAAACTGAATTGAAATCGGAATCTTTGTGTTCCGTCAAGATTGCTGGTGATCTTACTCCGTCACTGTTTCGCTTCCTACTGTTTTTTTGGTGCTGGGTTTTGCTCCAGATAGGTTCGGGCGCCGTTTAAGGCTTCTTGAGCAATGGTGTAGGCCGTGGTCATGGCGCGGTCTTCCTCGCGGGTCAGACTGGTGCCATAGGATTTTCGGAGCAGCAATAACCGGTTCATCTCCGCTTCCAGACCGTTCTTTAAGATTCCAACTGCTTTGTTGAGCAAGGCATTTTTGGGGTCACGGTCAAAAGCATCATCCAGTTTGTCTTCGAGTTCTTCGATGACGTGCTGGTAGTTGGCCAGGAGTTCGGCTCGTGTTCCAGTCGGCGGCGGTCCCCACTTTTCAGCCTCTTCGGCCCGGCGTTCCTGTTCTTTTTTGGCTTTTTTGGGATCCGTTGGCAATGGGGCTTCGGCTTTGGTTGGATCGGCCAGTACTTCCAGAGCTTTCAAGCGCCGGTCAGCAATTTTCAAAAAGACTTCGGTTCGGCGGTCAATTTCCTGGGCTTCACGGACCAGATCGGCTTCCTGCGGATTGAGATGGTCACGGTGTTTTTGGGAAGGTGTGGAAAAGGGAAGCCACAAAGCCAGGGCGCAAAGCAAAACATGGAACATAGATCAATCCTTTGAAATGTGGAGGTGAAGTAAATTGAAGATACCACACCAGAGTCTTTCGCACCGTAATGTGTTGCCCGTCAGAGGGGTTGACTTGAAAGTCAAAACTGTAAAAACCTGCCACCAGAAAAAATCACTTCGCTCCAGTCGAAAAGCCAGCATCGTTTTCAAGGTTTTGAAACTCTCAATCTGAATCCACGTGAAAAATAATACTTCAGCACTTTCAGCCTGTCTGGTGTCTCCGCCTGAGTGTCATGCCTCGCAAAATACTCAAGTCTCACGCTCACGTGAATCTTGGGAATGATCAACCTGTCGATGTTTTATCATTCAAAGGGCCCATATATGTTTCAAAAAGTGTTATTTGGGTTGGGTTGTGTTTGCCTGTCGGGGGCAATGTCATTGACCGGACAAATCATCAGTCAGCCGTCTCCACCCAGAGCTGGTGGACCCGCTCAAAGTGCGGTCTCCTCACTTGCCTCCAATGTAGTAATTCCACAGACCTCGCGAGTTTTCAGTACCACCTCAGCGCGATATGCTCCGGTCGAAATCAGCGACATTGAGGCAAATATTTCCTTGATTGAACAGGTTGCCTCAACGACCTTAACCATTGCGCTCAAAAATAACAGTTCTGTTCCACAACAAACGGAGCTGGTGGTACCTGTACCGGATGGCGCCATCATCCGATCTTTAACCCTGGAGCCGGTTGCAAAAAGCGGAGAACCAACACCGCCACCGGCGAAACTCACCGGAAAAGTGTTGCCCAGGGAAGAAGCCAAAACCCTGTACCTGTCTATTGTCAATAAGATGCGTGATCCAGCGCTGGTCGAATTTGCCGGATATAATCTCATTCGATCAAACGTCTTTCCAGTCCCCGCCAGCGGTAACGTAAAACTCAAGCTGGGCTTTGAACACCTGTGCAAAGTTGATGGTGACCGGGTGGATTATGTGCTGCCGCGAAGTGAGCGACTCGAAGCCGCTCAAATTCCCTGGAAAATCGAAGCGGTGATCAAATCCCAAAAAACAATTGCCACGGTTTATTCACCTTCACATCCTCTCACTACCGAACAATCAGACCCTGGACTGGTTTTTGCTCGCACCGCCGGCGATGGAAAAGGCATTCCCGGACCATTTCGATTGTCATATTTACTTGAAGGAAAAGGGCTTTCAGCGACATTGCTGGCCTATCCGAATCCAAATGGCCAGGGTGGCTATTTTATGCTGCTGGCCGGAGTTCCAATCACGGCCAGATCAATGATCAGTTCGGAAATTCCTTCACTCGTCAGGGAAACCACGTTTGTGGTGGACCGCTCGGGGAGCATGGGCGGAGAAAAGATCAATCAGGCCCGGGCGGCGGCACTCCAGGTGTTGGAATCTCTGCCGATGGGTGAAGCCTTCAACATCGTTGATTTCTCCGATCAGGTTGAGCGCTTTAGCCCAAAACCAGTCTCAAAGACGGCTGAAACCTTAAAACTGGCCCGGGACTATATTTCTGGAATCCAAAGTAATGGGGGGACCAATATTGATGGGGCACTGAAAATGGCGTTGAAACAACCCGTTTCCGCCTCAGTCTCAGTGCCGGTGATCATATTCTTGACGGACGGCTGCCCAACCGTCGGTGAAACCCAGGAAGCAAAGATTCGTCAGAACGCAATCGAAGCCAATCAGTCCAAACGCCGAATTTTTACTTTCGGTGTCGGGTATGACGTCAATTCGCCATTGCTCGACGGACTGGCAACCGATTCGCGTGCCGTAACCACGTTTGTCCAACCAAATGAAGATGTTGAAGTGAAGGTGTCAGAGTTGTTCAAGCGGTTGGGCAATCCATTGATGGTCAATCCGAAACTCGAAATACGCAGCGCCAGAGGTGAGGTTACGTCACGTGGTGCCCGCGAGATGTTTCCGTCTGAGTTGAACGACATCTATGAAAACGACCAGTTAGTGGTGCTTGGAAAATATCAGACCAATGCGCCATTGACGTTTCACGTGAGTGGAAATTATCTGGGTGTGCCTCAAAGTTTCAGTTTTACCTTTGGGTTTGACCGGGCCAGTCAGCAGAATTCATTTATCCCACGGCTGTGGGCGAGTCGAAAAATTGCCAGTCTGATTCAGGAAATCACCAAAGCGGGTGCTGATCCTCAGAGCGCAGCCAAAGACCCGCGCTTGAAGGAACTGACCGACGAAATTGTTCGGCTCTCGATGGAGTTTGGGATTTTGACCGAATACACGGCATTTTTGGCAACCGAAACCACTGATCTTACACGGCGCGACGAAGTTTTGAATCGGGTTCAAAACGAACTGGCCCACAATGCTCAACAAACCAGAACCGGGGTGGGAGGGATGACCCAGACTGGCAATAATGCCGCCCAGCGGACGCAAACCACGTTGAACTACTCCAACGCCTACGTGACACAACAAAATGAGAGAACCCAAATTCAAAACGTCAGGCAGATTCAGGATCAAACCCTGTTTCGACGTTCCAATGGCTGGGTTGATGCGCGACTGGTTCAGAATAAAAATCTCAAAGCTGACCAGATCATCGAATTTGGAACTCCAGAATTTAATGGACTGCTTGAAACCTTAAGTCGGGAGGGAAGGCAGGGGGTACTGGCTGAACCAGGAAATGTTTTTCTGTCAGTCAATGGAAAGGTTGTCCAGGTGAATATGCCCAGGCCATAACCTGTCCAATTCAGCCTTGAGCAGCGGTTGAACCAACGAAAAGAGGCACGCACGTTGATCCCTTTGACCAACGTGCGTGCCTCTTGAAAGTCATTCATCCGCAAGAGGTTTTTCTCGCCACCATGCCATCCGAAATTTTTGCTCAATTCTGGATGGATTGACTATTCCTTGAACGCATTAATGGCTGTACTTTCACAGGGTTTGAAGAAATCGCCACCAAAGACCACATTTAAGAGTTGCTTGCGCAATCCTTGAACCCGGCTCAGGGTCATTTCCGGCGAGTTATTGTCTTCGTCAAAGGGACAGGTTCGGGCAATGGCTTCGAGCAAGGGTAATTGGTGCCGCAGTTTGACTTCCATCAACCGGAACAGCTTATCGCGTTTTTTCGCCTTCATCGGTGACTGGCGGGCATAGCATTCCAGATAACTTAAAAGCTGGTTATAGGCCGCCAGCGATCCATGGACATTGTCAAACTCTTCGGTTTGCATCGCCTGGACAGCCTGATTGAGCCGGGCCAATCCGATTTTCAGGCCAGCCTCAATGTGATCTTCCGGGTCATTTTCCTCAACCAGAACTGACCGTTCAGCCTCAGTCAACACGGCAGGAATTTCCATTCCCGTTTCAACCGTGCCTGTCGTGCTTGCCAAACAAGGGGGTGTCTGAATTCCAATCACCAGGAAAAACAGCCCCCAGACCAGCCAAACCTTTCCGAGAACCAAATGTTGTGTCTGATGGTGTCGCATGGCGTCCCTCCTTGCTGCTGTGGCCGAGTTCCGTCAGGGGATTGACCGCGATCTTGCATCTTGGGGGACTGGCCTTATGGCTGGCCGTTTGCACCTGAAAAGTTCACCCAGAATGTTTGATCCTGACAAGGCGACTGAGATGGAAGCTCAGCAAGTTGACGAATGAAGCGAAGTAACGAAATAGCGGAGGAGTGACGGAGTGAAGGAGTTTGGAAGGGAGGGCCGGACCCTCACTTCAATGTCTTTCGCTCGTAACTCGTTCGCTTTAACTTATTTGCGTGGCCCCTGCTTCTCAACCTGGCGTTTGAGGCTGGGAAGACGAAGGTTCACTTTTTCAATTTCAAGCTGATTGGTTTGTGGATTGGCTCGTTCGACAAACAACTCGTAGGCTTTCAGGGCCTGGGCATAATCTCCCAACCGGTCAAAACAGATTCCCAGAAAGTAGTAGGTCACGGGGACATCCGGGCGTTTCTGGATCATCCACAGAAAGTGCTGGGCGGCGGTCGGGAATTGTTCAAGTTTGAACAACGCCGTTGCCAGCCCGGCGTGGGCAGCATAACTTTCCGGGTCCTGGTTGAGAATCGTGCGAAAGCTGGAGGCAGCTTCCTGAAAGCGTTGCGACTTGAGCAAACCGGATGCGACTCCGGCTTGGGCATCAGGGGAACGGGGGTTAATGGAGAGGGCTTTTTGGTAGGCATTCAGCGCGACCGCTGGATCGGTGGCTTGTGCCGCATCTCCCAATTTGACCCACCACGTGGCATTCTTCGGTTCTTGTTTGGTCAATTCGGAATACTGTTCGATGGCTTCGGTCGTCCGATTGCCTTCCATCAGAAGTTCCCCAAAAGCCGCCCGCAATGGTCCGTTGCTTGAATATTGCTTGAATGCAACCTGGGCAAATTGAATTCCATCCTCGGTTAATTTTGCTGCCCGATAGAGATCGAGCATATCACGAGCCAAAACCGGGTCCGGTTCAATTGTGTACACTGCTTGAAAGTCAGCCAGTGCTTTCGGGTAATTCTTCTGGTTCAGGTAGGCCATCGCGCGACCCCGCAGAAGCTGAGGCTGGTTGCCGAACCGGGTCAACCCATCAGACAGGGTCTGGAAGGCGCCGGGAGCGTCGCCGCTGAGTCGCTGGGCTTCGGCATAGACCGCATAAAATACAGGATCTTCAGGCGGTGTCTGGGCAAGCTCTTTGAGCAGGGTGAGTGCTTCGGTTGGAGCTTTCCGGGCCAGCATCAGTTGGGCAGCGCCAAAGCGGGCAAATCCAAGGGAAGAATCAAGTTCAATCGCTCGCAGAAACGCTTTTTCAGCTTCGACCGGCTTTTTGCAGCGGAGTTGGGCTTCACCAAGCATCGCAAATCCACGGGCAAAATCATCTTGAAGTTCGACACAGCGGGTCAATGCGGCTGCGGCGTCTTCAAACCGGTTGAGTGAGAGCAGGGCGATGCCGCGCTGGTAATGAACGGCAAACAATTGATCATCCAGTTGCAGGGCTTCGTCATAGAGCTTGATGGCATCGGTTAACTTGCCCTGGGCATGAAAATCCTGACCTGTGTCAAATTTTTGAGCTGCCAGTGCCTGCCGGTCATCGAGCGATTCGCCCAATGCGGTATCTTCCGAAGCCGCATTGCGGGTTGATTCGACCTTTTTTCCGTTTTTGGGGGAGGACGTACGTTGAGCAATCACTGAAACGGTGGCCAGATTGAACCACCCTGTCAGCGCCAACAGCCAGATGGAAATTTTCCACAAGACACGTTGCGACCTCATCCCGTTGACCAAAATTTGAAAAACGCAATAAATGCTGAGTGTTGTGAGCAAAAAAGAGAATGCGAGAAACGCATGAAAGGCCCTGAAACTCTAGCCTAGATACCGGTATTTGAAAACCCTAAATGTCATAAAGAATGCTAGAATTACGGGAAAAATCATCACACTGGGAAAGAGCATTGTTCATGCGAAGTTTTTATGTGCTGCGGTCACTGATTGCCCCAACCTGGGGAAACAAAAATCTGGCCTTTGTTTCGAGTAATTTAGAAGAAATCCAGACTGGTTTCGAAGCTGAACTTTCAGACCCCTTAAACCTCTACCTTTTTACCCAATATCCAGCGACGTTGAGTTTACGGACCATTCATTTCAACGAAGAGGTTCAAGACATTTATCTGTTGCCATTTGTGAAAATTGAATTACCCGACTATCCCGAAATCAGCTTTGATGAAACGGGGCAGGTCATCGGGTTTAGTTTCAAAGAAGACGAGCGACAACATCCCGAAAAAGACCAGCTCGCCACCAAATTGTTTAATCGAACCATTTACCCAACCCAGGTGACGGTTGATTGGGACGGGATGGGCATTGTGCCTCTCAAAGGGCCACTTCTGGAGGTAGGCGAATCAACACGGGTTTCTGAAGGCGTTGATTGGGAACGGTATCAGGTTCTGCATTACGGTTTAAATGACCTGGAACAGCAAATTTACTGTGACGATGACGAAAACTGGCAGCCGATAGATACCGAGCCCACCGATGAAGAATTTGACGATGATGGGTTGGAAAGCGAGTATTGAAAGCCTGGGGCTGAAGAAATCGGGCTTAGGGCTGAAGATTCGCAAGCTCAGGGCAGAAGAAAATAGGTTTTAGCGTCTGGTACCTGTGAAAAGCGGTGTCAAGTGAGCCGCACTCCAAAATGTTTTCCGGACGCCTGGAAATCAAGCTAATTCATTGAAAATAGACATTTTGCCCTAAGCCCTAAGCCCTAAGCCCTAAGCCCTCCAAGTATTTAGTGCTTGACATCAGACACCAATCCGGCTACAAAGGGCGACTTCGCTTTTCCATCTGCATTTTTGATTTTTCGGGGCGTGGCGCAGCCTGGCTAGCGCGCTTGATTTGGGATCAAGAGGTCGGAGGTTCGAATCCTCTCGCCCCGACCATTTAGCTTTCTTCTCCCGGCGTCAATTTTCCTCCTCTGTACTCTATGACCCGTTTTGCATTCTTACTTCCGGGGATTGTCAACAAGGCGAAGGCCTGGGTTGCCTCTCTCAGTCAATGGCTCATTGGATTTGGCGCTTTTGGGATATTTGCTCTTACCCTCATTGATTCCGCCCTCATACCAACCGCTGGTGCTCCCGATCTCGCAATCGTCACATTTTCACTTGCTAAACCTGACCAATGGTGGGTTTTTGCGATTGCTGCCGCCCTTGGCTCAACGATTGGGTGTTTTATCCTCTACAGTCTGGCACAAAAAGCTGGTGAAAAACTGCTCGCCTCAGTCAGCCAGGATCGTCGCGCCCGAATTGAAAATCTCCTGGGTCGCTGGGATCTTCTGACGTTGATTGTGGCTTCACTCTTGCCACCGCCTTTTCCATTCAAACCCTTTATCATTTGTGCTGGTGCGGTGCGGTTTAACCGGTTTCGCCTGTTTATCGGTCTATTGATTGGACGTGGAATCCGCTATGGTGTACTGGCCTACCTGGCCAGATACTATGGTGAACAAGCGCTGAAACTGATTGCCCAAAACAGTGGCTGGATCTTCCTCGGAGTTGGTATTCTGGCCGTGGGAGTCTGGCTCTATCAGCGTTTTTTTTCAGGCAAAAACAATGTAATCCCCCCTTCTGAAGTTCATTCGCTGGGTGACTGAAACGCTGCTTGATCACACAAAACCAGACCACTCATATACTGACTGCACTCATACTCTTTTATACCTGCATTTCACGGCGGGCCAGTGGTGGCACACCGTTCCAGGTCGGTTTTCATTTGGTCCAGCGTCACGTCTTTCCAGCCTCTAACCATCCCATTCAATCTGAAACGGAGAAATTCACGTGGCTAAAAAGACAGTTAAGAAAATTGGTGTCCTGGTCGGACGCGAACGTTCATTTCCGGATGCATTTATTGCTGAAGTCAACTCACGCAATGCCGGTGTCGTGGCTGAATATTGTTCCCTGGGCGGAACCATTGCTTCAAACACCAGCGAATATGCGGTGATTGTGGACCGCATTTCCCACGAAGTTCCTTATTATCAAACATTTCTGAAACATGAAGCCCTCAATGGCTGCCATGTGATCAACAATCCATTTTGGAAACTGGCGGATGATAAATTTTTCGGGACCGCGATGGCCGAAAAAATTGGCGTTGCGATTCCCAAAACCGTTGCCTTGCCGTCACATTCCTACATTGATGACATCACGGCTGAAAGCCTGTCAAATCTCAAATTTCCGATTGACTGGCAGGCAATTGTTGATTACACAGGGTTTCCGGCCTATATGAAGCCACACTGGGGTGGTGGTTGGAAGCATATTTATAAAGTAAATTC
The DNA here is from genome assembly GCA_035335845.1 of Acidobacteriota bacterium. Classification (GTDB taxonomy): domain Bacteria; phylum Acidobacteriota; class Blastocatellia; order Chloracidobacteriales; family Chloracidobacteriaceae; genus JACQXX01. The sequence goes on from DAOQNB010000027.1 coordinate 8,969, forward strand.
ATTGCCGGAATTGTGGAAAGCCTATAACCAGACCGACACGTTGTGCATGATCCTGCAGGAGTCAATTGAATGGGATCAGTATGTGCGCTGCATCTGCATCGGCAAAAAACATGTATTGATCACCAACTGGGATCCCCGCAAACCACACCATCTTCGCTATGACGCCAGCACCCCACTTCCACTTGAGCCAGCGCTTGAAAAACGCGTGGTGGCCGATGTGATCAAACTGTGTGAAGCCCTCGGCTATGATATGAACACGGTTGAATTTGCGGTCCGCGACGGCATTCCCTATGCGATTGACTTTATGAACACGGCACCTGATTTTGCGCTTGAATCCATCGGCGAAACCTATTTCAAATGGGTGATTGACACGATGGCTGATTACACCATCGAGTGCGCCAAAAAAGGTGTTAAGAAACCGACGTATCGCTGGGATGCACTGCTGTAAACTTTTTTGAAAAGCGGCGTCAAGCCGCCGCACTCCGAAAGAATACTTTATGCGACATACAATCACTTTAATTCCCGGAGACGGAATTGGACCTGAGGTAACGGCGGCCACTCTGCGTGTGATCGAGGCGGCTGGAGTTGAAATTCGATGGGAGAAATATGCCGCCGGGGCTGAAGCCCTGGGTCAGTATGGAACACCACTCCCCGATAATCTCCTGGCCTCAATTCGCCGCACCCGAGTTGCGCTCAAAGGCCCGGTGACAACACCCATCGGAACTGGGTTTACCAGCGTCAACGTTGGGTTGCGGAAAGCGCTTGATTTATATGCCAACCTGCGGCCCGTCAAATCATTGCCCGGTGTCAAATCCCGATATGAAAATATTGATCTGATTGTGGTTCGTGAAAACACCGAAGACCTGTACTCAGGACTTGAACACGTTGTGGTGCCAGGAGTTGTGGAAAGTCTGAAGGTGATTACTGAAGTTGCTTCGACCCGCATTTCCCGCTTTGCCTGCGATTATGCCCGCAGGCATAAGCGCCGCAAGGTAACTGCCGTCCATAAAGCGAACATTATGAAGCTCTCGGATGGTCTCTTTTTGGATTGCTTTCGTAAGGTGAGCCAGCACTATCCCGAAATCGAACCTGATGAAAAGATTGTGGATAATGCCTGTATGCAGTTGGTGATGTATCCAGAAAAGTATGATGTCCTGTTGATGGAAAACCTGTATGGAGACATTCTTTCCGACCTGTGCACTGGATTAGTTGGTGGCCTTGGTGTCGTTCCAGGTGCCAATATTGGCGACAACATGGCAGTGTTTGAAGCCGTTCACGGCAGCGCTCCTGACATTGCCGGGCAGGGACTGGCGAATCCAACCGCCCTCATCCTGACCGCCAATATGATGCTTGAACACATCGGCGAAGGTGAAGCGGCTCAAAACATTGAGAAAGCTCTCTTTGAAGTACTGGCTGAAGGCAAGCAGGTGACCCGTGATTTGGGTGGTACTGCCAGCACCATGCAATTTACCGAAGCCCTGGCTTCACGTCTTGAAGCCTGGCGAAAAGAGAAGGCTGACGAAGCGAAATAATGAAGAGCGAAAGCGCGAGGGAGTGAAAGATAAAGAGTTTCAGTGTCGTCAGAAACCAAATTTGAGATATATAGCATTTCAGATAAATATTTCCTGGGAGCGCCGGCATCTTGCCGGCATCAATCGGTTGCGGTTCAAGCAGTTGCCGGCAGGATGCCGGCGTTCCCAGGGGGGAATCTTTTTCTGAAAAACTATAACACTGAAAGATCTCACTCCTTCGCTCCTTCGCTCCCATTTCGCTCAACTTGAATATCCCTCCTGAGTTCATCCACCACTCGAAACGTAATCCGCGCGCCATTTGGCCAGGAAAATCCTTTCAACCGCTCGCTCCATTCGATGGCCAATACCCCAGGCTGATCGAGTACTTCTTCCAACCCAAGGCTATGGAGCAGATTGGTTCCTTCCGGCAGGCGATATAAATCAACGTGATGAAAGAGCAATCGCCCCTCTTCATAGCGATTGACCAGGGTAAAGGTTGGGCTTGAGACTTCGCGTTCGTCCACCCCCAACCCAGCCGCTAACCCTTTGATAAAGCACGTTTTCCCCGCTCCCAAATCTCCTTCTAACAAAATCAAAAAGCAGACTCGGGCCATTTCAGAAGTCATCGCCTCACCAAGTTCATAGCCCAACTCAAAAGTTTCTTCAGGCGAATCTGAATGAAACGTTCCAGTCTCCCAATTTGGCATAGTGTGAATTCTCAATTGAAAGAAAAAGGTACAGCGTTCAAGCTTTCGATTGAACTCTGTACCCGTGACATTGTCGAACAATGAGGGAAGTGATGAATAAATGATCTGATTGCTAAACCAGTGGTTTGCATTCTTCATTCTTCATTCTTCATTCTTCATTCTCCACTCTGATCTATTCGGGCCGTTTGGCACCTTCCGGAACCACCGAAATGATGATTCGGCGATGATTGCCAGCCGCATCCGGGCGCGAATCATCAAAGTTACGAACTTCAATCCGGTTGGCGTCAATGCCCTTCGAAGTCAGATAGTCACGCGCTTTTTCAGCCCGAGCCTGAGCCGTTCCAGCTTTTTCACCCGTCTCAGAGTGCCCGTCAATCAGGCACACGGCGGTTGGGTCGGACTGCAAGGTGCTGGCGACTTCATCGAGCACTGCTTTGCACTGGTTATCAATCCGCGAGATGTTTTTCTTAAACATCATGGTGTCGCAGGTGAAGGTCCGTACTGGTGGTGGCGGAGGCGGTGCAATGATTTCGACTGTGGTCGAAGCCGGTGCTGAATCACAGGTTTTGTCGTTGGCCACCACTGATACAGTAATCGTGCCTGCCGACAGCCCTTGCGTATTGACGGTGACTTTGGATCCTCTGCCTTCAATGCGCCCACGTGATGTGGTCCATTTGTAGGTCAACTTGTCATCATCCTCATCTTTGCCAACTGCTGTGAAGGTAAACGGCTGGTCTGAACCTTCCTTGATCGAAGTTGGTGACGCCGAGACCGTCACGGTTGGGCAATGATTCACTTTTTCGACGATGACCGAGACTTCTTTATTGACCGAATGACCGCACGAATCCGCGACGTTGACAGTGATCAACACGTTTCCAGGAGCGGTAATGCCTGGTGTCCAGGTGACGGATGTGCCTTCGCCTTTCAAGTCGCCACTGGTGGCAAACCAGCGATAAGTCAGCGTGGAATCAGCCGCATCTGGGTCGGTCGCCGTCACCGTGGCGGTCACGACATCTTTGCTTTTTTCTTTGACGGCGAGTTTGTCAGCCGAGAGTGTGACTGTCGGAGCCACATTACCCAGGCAGGGATCAGGTTTTTCGATCTTGCGATAACCCAGGGTCACATGACCAACCAGCCCGTGGAAGTCACCGCCATCTGCCCGGCGGTCATTGGAATTGGTCAGCATATAGCGATACGCACCGCCAAAGCTGAAGAACGTTTTGTGGTTTTTGCCAAACGGCACAAAGCGGGCACCAACCGTCACGTCCAGCGGGTTGACCGGATTAAGGTTTGGCGTTCCGCTGCCAAAGTAATTGGTTGAAACCAGTTCGGAAACAAACTGCACTCGATCATTGAAGGGAATATCCACCGCGACCGAGGCAATGGCTTTGTTGCGCCGGTCAATGAAGGTAAAGCGATCTTCGGGGTCACCGGTTTTGACCAGGCCAAAGTTCATACTGACCGTGGCCAGTTTAAACCGTGGCGTGACGGCCAGGATGCCGCCAAAATCAATGTCTCCGGCCCCGCTCCCGCTGACGATTCCACCACCCAATCCATCGCGAAACACTGAATCAGCGGTAAAGGATGGAATATCCACAAACCCAATCAGGGCCAGGCCAATTGGCGCATCCTGGCTATTAAACCGGTATTTCATCCCAACGGTGGTGTTGCCAACTTTGTGCTTGCTGCGTCCAAAGAATGGATAGTCATTGAGATAGCCCGGAACTGTCCCAAATGTGCCGGGGGCGCCGGGTAAAATTCCCCCGACCGTGGCCCCGTTGATCGGCTGGCCAAGAGCATTTACAAACCCCGGATAGGTCACAAAAGGAGGTGGATCGGTAACGGATCCCGTCGGAGTGGCTGTCGCAAAGCGTCCTGGAAACACAACGTTTGGAAGATAAAACCCACTGATTCCAGTGACGTCCGAGGTTGAAAGCTGTTGCCGAAAGATAGATGAGGCAAACAGTTCGATTCGATCCGTCAAACCCACGCCGACGTTGAGGATGTTCTGACTGATGTCAACATCGCCTGGGTCACGGTCAAAGTTGTTGTAAAAGTAGGAAACATTAAATTCACCGCGTTTCAACGTTGAGGCGTCATACACGGAAAACAATCCCGTTCCGCCCGTCACGGTTGCCTGCGTACTGCGGTTTTTTTCACGTTGCGTTTCCTGTGCTGTCACGCAGGTACAACAGACCAGGAAGCCTAAAACCAATACAGCCAGTTTTTGAGCAAATCGTTTCATAACATTCCCTCTTGTCGTTCAAAAACAAAGTGGGACATTCGTTTGCGAATATCCCACCTGGTTGGAAAGAGCTGGATTTGAGACGCCAGGGTTAAAGAAATCGGGCTGAAGAAATCGGGCTGAAGAAGTTGGGCTGAAGAAGTTGGGCCAGGTATTGAACCCATTGTCTTCAGCCCCAAGCCCTGAGCCCTGGTTTTTCAGCCCTGAGCCCGATGTTTTCAGCCCTGAGCCCTGGTTTTTCAGCCCTGAGCCCTGGTTTTTTCAGCCCGCTGTCTTTAAGCGTAGATCCCGCGCATCTTGGTTTCATAGGCCACACGATCAATGGCGAGCATGTAGGCCGCGATGCGCATATTGACGTTGCGTTCTTCAGAGAAGCGCACAACTTCGTGGAATGAATCCACCATCGTGTCACGGAGTCGTTCATTGACGACATCTTCTTTCCAGAAGAAGCCCATCCGGTTTTGCACCCATTCAAAGTAGGAAACCGTTACACCACCAGCGTTGGCCAGAATGTCCGGAATCACAAACACGCCTTTGCTTTGCAAAATGTCGTCAGCCGCCGCGGTTGTTGGACCGTTGGCGCCTTCGGCCATAATGCGGCATTTAATGCGGTCGGCGTTTTTGGAGGTAATCTGGTTTTCCGTCGCGGCAGGCATCAATACTTCGCATTCGAGTTCGAGCAGGTCGCTGTTTGAGATAATTTCGCCACCTTCAAACCCTTCAAACGTTCGATGTTTTTTCAGGTAGTCGAGCGCGGCGTTTACATCCAGGCCATTGGGGTTATAGATACCGTTTTTGATTTCAGACAAGGCAATGACTTTAAAGCCTTTTTCCTGAAGCAACTGGGCCCCAATGCCACCCACGTTTCCAGAACCCTGAACCACCACGCGGGTTTCTTCGGGTTTGAGCTTAAATTTCTTGCAGGCTTCTTCGATCACAAAGAGCAATCCCCGGCCAGTCGCTTCGCGGCGGCCTTTGGAGCCACCCAGTTCGATTGGTTTTCCGGTGACCACGGCATTGACGGTGTGGCGGGCGTGCATGGAATAGGTATCCATCAACCAGGCCATGACCTGTTCATTGGTGTTCATATCCGGTGCCGGGACGTCACGTTCCGGGCCAATGATATCAATCAGTTCTGAGGTGAAGCGGCGGGTCATGCGTTCCAGTTCGGTCATTGACATTTTGGACGGGTCACAGATGATGCCACCTTTCCCACCCCCAAACGGGACGTTGACCACCGCGCATTTCCAGGTCATCCATGCCGCGAGTGCGCGCACTTCATCCAGGGAAACATCTGGGGCAAAGCGGATGCCGCCTTTGGCTGGTCCACGCGCAAAATTGTGCTGAACGCGATAGCCGACGAAAACTTCATAGTGGCCATCATCCATCATCGTTGGAATATAGACCGTCATTTCGCGGTTAGGGCAACGCAAAATGCGGTAGATATTCGGATCCAAATTGAGCAGTTTGGCCGCTACGTCAAACCGTGACATCATCGATTCAAACGGATTGGCTTCCTTTATATTTTTTGCGTCGTCTACAAAAGGACTGGGCATGGGGTTCCTCCTTGGGTTCAAAACCAAGAAATCAGAATAAAAAATGTTGAAAAAAGCGGGTTGTCTCAGCCGACAACCGGTGAGCAAAAACAAAGGACAGAGCAAAGCGTGAATGATAAACAGCCTTGAAGTCAGTCATCATTCAGAGGTTGGGAGGTGTCTGGTTTGGGCGCAAACGGCAGGGTTGCGTTTAAAGCACCAGAGCGAAACCCTTCCAAATCGAGGGCAATATAGGTAAATCCCAGTGGCTTGAGGACAGCCACCAGATGCTGGGCCATCACTGGATCCAGCGCCCGTGGGAGTTCGGGTGCACTGATTTCAATGCGGGCGATGTCGCCGTGATGGCGCAGGCGAACAACCGAAAACCCAAGCTCACGGATGGCACGTTCGCCGCGCTCAATCGCTGAAAGCTTCTGGATCGTGACCGGCATGCCATAGGGAATCCGCGAGGAAAGGCAGGGGGAGGCTGGTTTTTCCGCCGTTGGCAACTTCCACACCCGTGAGCGCTCGCGGATTTCAGCTTTGGTCAGGCCTGCTTCGATCAATGGACTGCGCACCCCAAGTTCGCGACCAGCCTGCATTCCAGGGCGGTAATCACCCCTGTCATCGGCATTATTGCCATCACAAATGGTCGTGAATTCCTGCTCGCGGGCAATCTCAATCAGATGGGTAAATAATTCATTTTTGCAGAAATAGCAGCGGTTGACCGGGTTGGACCGGTATTGCTCGCGCTCCATTTCCTGGGTGTGAATCCAGCGATGGTAAAGCTTCCAGTCGGCAACCATCCGATCAATTTCCTGATGTTGATCTTGAGGAAAACTCGGGCTGATGGCCGTTACCGACAGGGCCCGGTCACCCAGTTCCTGGTGAGCAATAAAACTCAAATAGCTGCTGTCCACACCGCCGGAAAACGCAATCAGCACCGGAGCATGGTCGGCAAACCAGTCTCGCAGTTGGCGTTCTTTGGTCTCGGCAGAGAGTGAAAGCGGTGACGTCTCCGCTGTGGAGCACTCACCCAGGGCAGCTATGCTCATAGGGGGTAGATAAAAACCGTCGGTTGATGTGAGCCGTGATTGAATGTGAAAAAACGTGAGAAACTGTTTGGAACTGCAACGCCTGCTGGAAAGCGTCGCCATCATACTGCAAGGGGTGCGGCAAGGCAAGTCTTGGCTTGGCGTAAATTGGCACTAACTTGCACAACCTGAGTTGCTTAGAAGGTTCCCCCTGTGTATGATGGGCGATCAGGATCACCCTCGCTGCAGCAACCTGTTACTGCGATTTCACATCACAAGGTGCTGAAAATCTGCAGCAAGTACCTGAAAAGTTCCAGCAATCAGATCGTTTCGCCTCGCATTTACCTGGAAAAAGTTGCAACCATATGTAACTCGCCACGTTTGTGAGGCATCTCATCCTCATAGAATAGCCTGCTCGACGGAGGATTTTTGGCTGTGCAAGACATTAACCATCTCAATAACTCACTCAATCCAATGAATCATTCAATTGAACCACCGAGCTTTTCTGGACTTTCGGAGGAATCGCTGGTTACGCGATTTTTCGGGATTGTTTCATCCAGCGCCAGGGAATTTGCGGCTGACCCCCGTGGGTTTGTGCGCGGTATTTTTGTTTCGACATATAATGAAGGCGCGTTTGGCGGTGTGCGTTCCGAATCCCTCTTCAAGCGGCTTCCTCGTGAAATCAAACAAAACGCCCGTGACTTTTCCCAGAATCCAGCAGGTTATGTGAAATCCGTCGTCACCATGACGGATCGCGAAGGGCAACGGTTTGAGTTGGTGATGTGGTGTATGGCGGCAGCATTTTTCGCCTTTACCGCCACCTTCGGGTTATTTTTTGTGTTGCCGCGATTGTTGTTTCCAACCCCAGAGACCCTCGCCGACAATCGCCCTGATGAACAGGTGACCTTCCTTGCGCCGGTGCCGGAAGTTCAGCCCAAGGTCAAACCTGATTCGAAACCACTGGGTGCCGGATTTGGCGCCAAAAAGCCGGGTGGCGGCGGCGGCGGCGGCGGAAAAAATGAACCGACCCCTGCTTCAAAGGGACGACTCCCTGAATTTGCTTTAAAAGAACCGATTATTGACCCCTCTCCGACCAAACAGGTCAAAAACCCGGAATACCAGATTCCGATGAACGTAATGGCCGATCCATCCCAAATGCCAAAGCAAGATCTGGCCCTTGATGTCGTCGGCGACCCGACCAGCAATATCACTGCACCTTCAAGCGGCACCGGCACTGGTGGCGGTATCGGCAATGGCAGTGGTCGTGGGATCGGTTCTGGTCAAGGATCCGGTGCCGGTCCTGGGAAAGGTGGTGGCTATGGTGGTAACGAGGCAGGTGGCGGACTTGGCGGTGGTACCCCAGATATCCGGCCACAGATTATTTCGCAATCGAAGCCGAAATATACTGAAGAAGCCCGCCAGAACAAGATTGTCGGCAAAGTGGTATTGTCCGTCGAATTTCGTGCCGATGGAACTATTGGGAATGTCCGGGTTGTCCGCAGCCTGGGGTATGGATTAGACGAAAATGCGATTGCGGCGGCTCGTCTGATTCGTTTCCGACCAGCCATGAAGGGCGGCGCTCCGATGACCTTTACCTCACGCGTTGAGTTCAGCTTCAACTTGATTTAGCACCAACTCAAATTTCACTTTCCGAAAGAGCACTGAATCGAATAGATTCGGTGCTCTTTTGTTTTCGGGTTCCGGGTTCCGGGTTCCGGGTTCCGGGTTTTCGATTGTGAACTCATTTCAAGCTATGAAGCGTGTCTAATTTCAAGTCAAGTGATTTAATAACTATGTTTTCCGGAACCCGGAACCCGGAACCCGAATTTGGGAGATTTTCCATGCGAAAACGAGTGTATGTGGTTTATACCGGTGGAACGATTGGGATGCGCAAGACGGAAAACGGCTATGCGCCGGCACCAGGTTATCTGAAAGAGCAGATGTTAAATTCGCCTGTACTGCGCCACCCAACCATGCCCGAATACACAATTCACGAGTATGAACACCTGCTGGATTCGGCCAACATGACGCCGGATGACTGGTTAAAAATTGCCGAAGACATCGCCGCGCATCACGATGAATATGATGGATTTGTGGTGTTGCACGGAACGGACACCATGGCCTATACCGCATCGGCCCTGCCGTTTATGCTGCAAGGGCTACGCAAACCCGTCATTCTCACCGGGTCGCAAATTCCGCTCTGCGAAGTCCGCAATGATGCCCGTGATAATTTGATTACCAGTTTAATTCTGGCGGGAAACTATCAGATTCCAGAGGTTTGTCTGTACTTTGGCAACAAGCTGTTTCGCGGTTGTCGGTCAGTCAAGGTCAATGCCGATGGGTTGCAGGCGTTTGCTTCGCCTAACTTCCCGCCGCTTGGAACCGCAGGCATTGAAATCGAAATTACCTGGAATCTGGTGCTTGAACCGCCACCGGAAAACGTTCCGCTCCGGGTTCACCCGATTGTTCACCCACCATTTGTCGGTGCCGTGCGACTCTTTCCCGGAATTTCGGCGGAAATCATGCACAACATTTTGCAGCCGCCGCTCAGAGGACTGGTCCTCGAAGCCTATGGCGTAGGCAATGGTCCAGACCGCAACGAAGATTTTATTGCTACATTGAAAGAAGCTTCTGACCGGGGGGTGGTGATTATTGGCTGTACCCAGTGTTTGCTTGGCAGAGTCAGCCTGGGCAGTTATGCAACTGGGGCTTCGATGGCCCGGGCCGGAGTGGTGAGCGGGTTTGATATGACCCCTGAAGCCGCACTGGCCAAGATGTTTCACTTATTCAGTATGGGACTGCCGCCGTCAGTCGTGAAACTCCAGATGCAGCGAAATTTACGCGGGGAAATCACCGAGCCAGGATTTTCGAC
>DAOQNB010000028.1:0-18762 GCA_035335845.1 Acidobacteriota bacterium
CTTCCAAGAACCAAGACCCAAGACCCAAGACCCAAGAACCAAGACCCAGGAACCATATACAAAATGGTCTAATCAAAATGATCTAAATGGATCTTTTGACTTAACCATATTCTGGTACGTTTTCCGTGTCACACACAACGGGAATTTCCCTTCAGTTAAATTCGAAAAGGAGATTTTGTATGGAAACACGGATAGACTATTCAAAATTTGCGACCAGTATATATAAGGCCATGTTGCACCTCGAAAATCAGGTTTCACGAAGCGGTATTGAACCCATGCTGTTGCACCTGATCAAGCTTCGGGCCTCACAGATCAACGGGTGTGCTTTCTGTATTGATATGCACTCAAAGGACTTACGAGCCGGAGGAGAAAGTGAGCAACGCCTGTATTTGCTCAATGCCTGGCGTGAAGCACCATTTTATACTGAACGTGAACGGGCGGCTTTGATGCTGACGGAAGCCGTGACCCTGATTACCAACGGACACGTTTCCGATGACGTCTTTATGGCGGTAAAACCCCACTTTACCGATGAAGAACTGGTGGCGCTCACCTGGGCGATTGCCGCCATCAATACCTGGAATCGAATCGCGATTACCTTTCGAGCCGTGGCGGGCACCTATCAGCCGGCTGCGCATTGATGACCTGGGTTGAAGTGAAATACCTGGTTCTTCAAAGGAATTCATCTGGTTCAACTGGATTTTCGGGTAAGTTTTGCACGAGAAGGAAGAAAAAGAGCGGTGGACGGGTTGCGAGAGGGAGACTGCTCTGGTGTAATGCAAGGTCGCAAATCATACATCTTGATTCACTTCCAATCAGTGACGATCACTTTCATTTATCTCAGTAAAGGTTTTCCTCCCCTATGCGATTGACTCGTCTGAAACATTGCGTCGCATTGACGCTTGCTGGTCTTTTTATCCTGACCCCTTTTTCTTCAACTTTTGGGAAAACCCAAAGGTTGAAGAATCTTTCCCCTGAAGTACGTGCCATTCTGGAAGAAGCCCGGTTCAACCAGGAGTGGTTAAAGCGAAATGGCTGCCAGCATCGCTACCATCAAGCGATGGAAGCCCGGGCTGCCCAGCCGAATCCATATGTCACGGTCCAGCCCGTGGATGTCCTCAATTATTCGCTCAGCCTGGAGTTATCTCCTGGGCAGCAACTCATCACTGGCTCGGTGGAAATTCAAGCCAAAACTGAGGCGGATGGGGTGGCGACGTTCTTGATTGACCTGGATCAACAGTTGCGAGTCAGTTCATTGCACGTCAGCGGTCTGGCCCAGGCGGCTGATTTCACGCGGAAAGCCGATCAGGTAGTGGTTTCGTTTTTTCAGCCACTGCCAGCCGGAACTGAATTTGGGGTGACGCTCAGCTATAGCGGTGCCCCAAAATCATTTGGCGGGATTGGACCGGACGGTGGCGCCATGTTTTTTACCCAGCACGCTGGAACCCCACTCATTGCCACGCTTTCTGAGCCATATGGTGCTTCGACATGGTGGCCGTGCGTTGATAATCCAGCCGATAAAGCCACGGTGCAACTGGCCGTGACCGTGCCGGATCCGTATGTTGTCGCTTCAAATGGAACGTTGAAAGAGGTTCAAACTGGCGCTGATGGCCGCAAAACGTATGTTTGGGATGAACGCTACCCGATTTCAACCTATCTGGTATCGCTGGCCATTACCAATTTCAAGACGATTGAAGATACCTACACCGCACTTGACGGCACGACCATGCCTGTCGTGCATTATGTTTATCCCGAGCACCTCACCATCGCCCAGCAGAAATTTGCCATTACCCGTCGCATGCTCGAACTCTATGCGCCGCTCTTTGGTGAATATCCGTTTGTCGGCGAAAAATACGGCATGGCTGAATTTCCCTGGGGCGGAGGGATGGAACATCAAACGATGACCTCACTGGGCGCTCCTGTCATCACCAGCAATGGTAGCAGCCAAAGCATCATTGCCCACGAACTGGGTCACCAGTGGTGGGGAGATAACGTCACCATTAAGGATTGGGCCGACATCTGGCTCAACGAAGGTTTTGCCACCTATTCGGAAGTTCTATTTTTTGAGAAAAACTTTGACCTGTTCGCTGGTGACTTGATGGTTGACTACTATGATGACGGGCGAGCCGGCGGCGCCCTGCGTGGAACAGTCTATGCCGAGGATCCAGGTGACCCATTTGATGATACCAATGCCATTTACACCAAAGGGGCCTGGGTCTTGCACATGCTGCGCGGCATGATGGGAGATGACGTCTTTTTCGCGACCTTGCGTGATTACCGTCAGCGTTTTGCTTTTGGAAATGCGACCACGGCTGATTTTCAGAAGGTGTGCGAAGACCACTACGGAGCACCCTTGACCGATTTCTTTACCGAATGGGTGTACTCTGAACGCCGACCGATTTATAGCTATGTGACGCAGACCAGAACCAATGCTGATGGCACGTACACTGTGCTGGTTCGCCTCGACCAGCGGCAAACCCATGCTCTGGTCGGTCAAAAAGGTCCGTCCACCTACGTGGTGCCGGTTCAGCTTTCAGTGGTGATGGAAGGTGGCGAGAAGCAGACATTTCAGGTGCTCAACCGGTTTCGGTCTCAGGTTTTTGCGCTTAAAGTACCGGCGAAACCACGTAGCGTGAGTTTTGATGGCGACAATTTTCTCTTAAAGGAAATTGTTCAACCTGCCACAACCTCGATTGGAAAAGCGCTGGCCATGGAAGCCAGTGCGAGTGTGGTCACCGGGAAAGCCCCCTTAACAGTTGAATTAACTGGAACTGCGGGCGGTGCGGTGCTTCCAGCCAGTTCGATGACCTGGTCAACCGAACGCCAGGTGATTGGCCAGGGAAGCCAGTTGAGCTACACCTTTGATCGGCCCGGCGTGTACCAGGTTACCTTGACCGGGGTCAATAAGAAAACGGCTTCAACGTCAGCCCCGATTCAGATTGTCGTGACTGAATAATCCACGACGTCCAAAATTCCGAATATGAAAAACCCTCGCCGCACCGAGTTGGAGTGGCGAGGGTTTTTTCAGGTGTCTCTTCAGGAAGCGAGGTCCATGATGGGATCTGAACCAGGCCTGCTGACAAAAATGGATTGGTGGATCGAGAAGTTAACCCCAGATCATCATTCGCAGGCGGGTCTCTTTTGCCTGCTTTGGCTTGGAGCGGCGCTGTTTCGGAGCTGGCCCATGCTTCTGGCCAGTTTGGGGTTTATTGGATTTGCCCTCTGTTTTGGTCACCCAGGTACGTTTCAACGTCCCCTTCGTCTCGCAGAAAATTCGTCAAACCGGTGGGTTGGGATTTTGATTGTGATCTGGGGGCTGGGTTCACTGGTGAGCTATGTGTTGGTTGCCGTCTGGAATTTCTGGCAACTTGTTGCATCAAAACTTTAGCTCAATTTTAGATTGATTAGACGGTTACCGTATCAACAATCCCCACAATGGCTGCATCAACGGGGCACTCTTTGAGTCCGTGGGCAAGTCGGGCTGAGCTCCCGGAAACAACCAGCACGGTTTCACGAGCCCCGGCGCCAACGGTATCAATGGCGATTAAAAAGCTATTTTCTTCCTGGCCTTCCAGGTTAATTGGTTTGACCACCAGCAATTTATGACCTTGTAGTCTGGAATCTTTACGGGTGGCAACCACCGTTCCCCAGGTTCGAGCCAAAATCATGATAATTCCCTCAAAGGTTGTGACGACTGACTTTCGACCCAATCAAATCTCGACCAGATCATCTGAAAATTCCTGTCCACGACGGACCAGTTCGGCGGCCAGTTTGATGGCTTCGATCAGGCTTTGAGAGTCAGCCAGCCCGCGTCCGGCAATGTCAAACGCCGTGCCGTGGTTGGTGGAGGTTCTGATGAAAGGGAGGCCAAGCGTCACATTGACGGCTTCGCCAAACGACAGGCATTTGATCGGAATCATGCCTTGATCGTGATAGGAGCACAGGACAATGTCAAATTCACCCCTCGCCGCCCGCAAAAAGACGTTCTCTGCCGGAATGGGTCCGCTGATATTCATATCGGGATTTTCAGTCAGGCAGGTTTCAATCGCGGGAACCATTTCCGATGCTTCTTCAAGGCCAAATAACCCTCCTTCGGCCCCGTGTGGGTTGACCGCCGCAACGGCAATGCGTGGCCGCCGAATGCCCCACCGGATCAGTTCACGATGGGTGAGCGTCAGCATCCGTTCAATGCGTTCTTTGGTAATGTAGGTCAATGCCCGGCTCAGGGGGAGATGATTGGTCAGGAGCACAACCCGGAGAACTGCTGAGACAAAGCCCAGGGCAAAGGTGCGGGTTCCGGTCAAATGGGCAAGGAGTTCGGTGTGTCCGGTAAAGCTATAGCCACCAAGCAGAAGCGACCGTTTGTTAATTGGACAGGTCGTTAATCCTTCAATAATGCCAGCCTGATAGAGTTTGACCGCTGCTTCGATGTATTCGCCTGAGGCTTTTCCATAGGTCGGAGAGATTTCACCCCAGGTGAGAGGTTCAAACAGATTATCAATGGTGCACACCAGCGGGCGGTCACTTTGGGTTGGAATTGAGGCTTCAGAAAACCGGGCGACCAGTTCATCAAAGGGCCAGACATCCATCTCAAATGGAAGATCAAGGTGGCGGGCGACCTGGCGCAGGTGATTGGCGTCTCCGACCAGGATCAAATCAGCCACGGCACGTACCTCTGGGTCGGCACAGGCTTTCAGGGCAATTTCTGGGCCAATTCCGGAGGGGTCTCCGATGGTGATTCCGATTCGGGGTTTCCAGGTGGATGGGGTAGAGGCGGAAAACTCTTGTGTCAAGGTTTGATATCCTAACGTACCAGAAGTCGTTCTTGGGTTGTGGGGCCGGGCTGAAAGATGAGGCCGAGATGCCAAAAACAGAACGCACATGAGCCAGTCGAGATACTTTTGGCTCACTACAGCATCTTGCCCTTCACGCGAGTTCCAGGGTTTTGGGGACAGCGCCGGTTCAGGCGTTCGGGAAGTATCATAAATGTTGGGCAAAAATCAATATCGGGTGCAGCCCCTGCCAGAAACATCCCCAGTCGCCAATTGCCGCTATTGAAGCTAAACACTGAAAAGATAAGGGGATTCGCCCCTTTGTGCCACGCAACGCACCTTGACAGTCGGTTTTGCGAAATGGTACTTTTGGCCTAATCCCCACACTAACCTCCTCCGCATCCAGTTCCGTATGAGCAAGAAAGCGCCTGAATTTGTTTTTGATGAACGCACTCGTGACATTTTGTTATCGATTGTGAAACTTCATATTGCCACTGGTGAGGCGGTTGGTTCCCGCACGCTTTCAAAAAATTCCAAACAGATCCTGAGTGCTGCCACCATCCGCAACATTATGGCTGATTTAGAAGAGGCGGGGTATTTATCTCAGCCACATCCATCAGCCGGGCGGATCCCAACTGACAAAGGCTATCGCTATTATGTTGATAACCTGATCCGGGGGGCCCGGGTTTCCCGGTCAGATGAGGAGTTTATCCACCGGTCTCTTTTGACAGACCCAGAGTTGACCCGTGAAAACCTCCTTGAACGGACATCCCACCTGCTGTCGCAAATCTCGCACCATGTCGGGATTGTCCTGTCACCCAGGTTCTCGCAGGATATCATTCAGCACATTGAGTTTATTCGTTTGTCAGAAGGGCGGATCCTGGTCATTGTTGTTTCGCGCACCGGGATTGTCCACGATTGTGTGGTGCGACTCGATGAAGATTTATCACAGGATGAACTCAATCGCACGTCGCGCTATCTGTCAGAAAATTTCAAAAACTGCAGTCTGGGGGCCATCCGCGAAGAACTTCTGGTCCGCATGACCGAAGAAAAAGCCCTCTATGACCGGCTGTTAAAAAATGCGATTTTGCTGTGTACCCAGACCATTGACCATGATGCTGAACAGGCAGATGTCTATGTTGATGGAACGGTCAATATGTTGAATCAGCCTGATTTTGTTGATCTTGATCGCATGCGAGCTTTGTTCCGGATGTTTGAAGAAAAAGGGCGGCTGGTGAAAATTTTGAACAAGTGCCTGTCAATGGTGCCCGATGGCGGGATTGCCATCCAAATCGGTGCTGAAAATCAGCTCCCAGGTATGCGTGATTGCACCATCATCACCTCGCCCTATTCATTCAGTAACCAGGTCATTGGCGGAATTAGTATTGTGGGGCCGACCCGGATGCATTACACCCGAGTCATCAGCATTGTGAGCTATGTTTCCCAACTCTTTAACCAGTTGCTCAATGAAGAGGGACCCTTTGAAATTCGCCCGGATGGTTCACTTCACCTGATTGATCCGAAAGTAAAACCAGCTCAATTTGCCCTCCCCGTTCCAGAGTAAGTTGTGGCCAGTGTTTTTCTCACGCCACATCGCTTCCAGGGTGCTGACACCCAGAGGAAATTTGGTTCACAGGCTGGTTTTTTTCGTGGATCTGTCACGCCGCCGCTTGGCAACATTGCCTGGTTTTCGGTAAGGTAGGGAAGCACACAGTTTTCCAAAACCAGTGTTTCTCCATCACTGCCCGCATCCATTGGTGAGTCCATCACCGGTCAATTTTTGTTTGCTGTAACGCTCTTTTCATTGTTTTAGTGTCTTCAGTCGACTGTCCTGGGCCGCAACTGACCAATTCCATACCGCGTTTTTGTAATCATTTGCTGTTTCATCCACCGCAAACGGCCATTGTTCATCCAAAACAGTTGCCTTTGCCCTTGATGTATCAATTCTGACTGGTTTTGGTTTTTTGCGGTACTGTCTGATATCAGCCGCTCGAAACTGGGAAAAAAGAATGACAGAGCGGCAAAATATCTTTACCTGTTATCCTGTGTTCATTTCATTTCTGACATTGAGCCACTAACCACCCGGAGGGTCTGTGACGAATATTCCCGTTCATTTCGAGTCATCAAACCAAAAAGAAGAACCCGCGCCCCAGACGCCGGAAACACGACAGCCTGAATCTGGTGCCATCGAAGCCGAACCCCAGCCAGAGGCGGTTGCGGCGCAACCTGCTGAAGTTCCACCGGCAGTCGCCTCGACCGATGTGGCCGAGCCGGAACCGGCGCCAGTACCGGAACCTGCCTCCAAAGCGGTTGACCTGGTTGAAGCTCCGCCAGAACCGCCAGTTGAGGCCAAGCCACAGTCAAGCGGTGGTCTCACCATGGAGGAAACCGTTCAACTTCTGACTGATCTGGCGATGTTGCAGGAAAACCTGGCCCATGCCGAACAGCAAACACTGCTGGCTCGCAAACACGTTGAAATCGTTCAGGAGCAACTGGCAAAGGTCAATGAGGAAAAAAATTCATGGCACGAACAGCTCCTGCGTCAGCGCGCTGAATTTGAGAATTTCCGCAAGCGGGTTGAACGTGAAAAACAGGAACTGCGACTGCAATCCAGAGCCGATGTGATCCGCAGTACCCTGGAGGTGCTCGATAATCTGGAGCGGGCACTCAGTATTGGCCAATCAGATTCCGGGAATCTAGAAGCTTTTCTCGAAGGGGTCCAACTCATTCAGAAACAGTTGTTTGGCTCCTTGACCAACTTTGGTTTGACGCCAGTCAAAGCGGTTGGCGAAATGTTTGATCCTTCGATCCACGAAGCGGTCGCCACTCAGGTGTCAGAAGAGCTTGAACCAAACACCATTGTTGATGAACTCCAGCGCGGTTACTTACTTGGGGATCGCTTAATCCGTCCTGCGCGAGTTCGTGTTGCGATTCGAGGCTAACCTGATCGGGCGTGACCCTGAACACCAAAGGGAACTCCTCTGGTTTGGTGCGGCGATTGGCAATGGCGGCCACTGGTTTTTGGCCTTTTGGCAGCCAGCTTTTGTGTTGACTGATTTTTAATGAATGTTCACCCACCAATTGGCGGCGCTTTGCTGTTTGTCAATGTGGCAAAAACAAAAAACTGCCAGATGGATCTATTTAACCGAAAACACTCCTTCACTCCCGTACTCAGTCGGGGGGATTCAGTAAGTCTTTAGGAAAGGCTGAAAAGTTTATGGGGAAGGTCATTGGCATTGACTTGGGTACGACGAACTGTTGTGTGGCTGTCATGGAAGGGGGAACGACGCAAATCATTCCCAATAAAGAAGGTGGCCGAACAACACCATCTGTCGTCGGGTTTACAGACAAGGGGGAACGACTCGTAGGGCAGATTGCCAAGCGCCAGGCAATTACAAATGCAGCCAATACTGTCTATGCCGTGAAACGGTTGATTGGGCGCAAATTTAACTCCCCTGAAGTCCAGCGGGCACGGGAAAGCAGTCCGTACGAAATCTCTGAAGCTCCCAATGGCGATGCCCGGGTCCGTGTCCAGGGACGTGACTATAGTCCACCTGAAATTTCAGCCATCATCTTGCAACGACTCAAGGCATCGGCTGAAGATTTTCTCGGCGAAGAAATCGAAGAAGCCATCATCACTGTCCCGGCCTACTTCGATGACTTTCAACGTCAGGCAACCAAGGACGCCGGAAAAATTGCCGGGCTCAATGTCCAGCGTATCATCAACGAACCCACGGCGGCGGCGCTGGCTTATGGGCTGGGCAAAACCCAATCCGAACGAATTTCAGTCTATGACCTGGGTGGAGGAACGTTTGATATCTCCATTTTGGAAATGAACGATGGCGTCTTCGAAGTTCTTTCCACCTGTGGCGATTCGTTCCTGGGTGGGGAAGATTTTGACCAGCGGATCATTGACTGGTTGATCGAAGAATTTAAAAAGCAGACCGCCATTGACCTGCGGGCAGATCGGCTGGCCCTGCAGCGATTGAAAGAGGCCGCCGAACGGGCCAAATGTGAAGTTTCCACCTCGCTGGAAGCCAATATCAACCTGCCGTTTATTGCGGCTGATGCGACCGGCCCTAAACACTTAAATATCAATCTGACCCGGGCCAAGTTTGAAGAACTGGTCTCTGATCTGGTTGAAAAGACAGTCGAACCCTGCCAGAAAGCCCTCTGGGATGCCCGTCTCAAACCCGAAGATATTGATCAGGTACTGCTGGTGGGTGGGCAAACTCGCTCCCCAATTATTCACGAATGTGTCCGCAAAATTTTTAATAAAGATGCTTCAACCGCCATCAACCCGGATGAAGTGGTGGCGATTGGCGCTTCGATTCAAGGTGCGGTCCTCACCGGTGAAGTCAAAGAACTGGTCCTGCTTGACGTGATTCCGCTCTCACTGGGGATTGAAGTCCGGGGTGGCTTGTTCCAGAAAGTTGTCGAACGCAACTCAACGATTCCAATCCGCAAAGGCCTGACCTTTACCACCGTAGCCGATAACCAGAACTCAGTTGAAGTCCATATTTTGCAAGGAGAGCGTGAAATCGTGGCTGGCAACCGGTCGTTGGGGCGGTTTGAACTGGTTGGGGTGCCACCTGCCCCGCGTGGGATTCCTCAAATCGAAGTTGTGTTTGAAATCAATGCCGACGGGATTGTCCAGGTCTCGGCTCGCGACAAAATGACCGGGCTGGAACAGGCGATGCGTGTGACCCCGTCGTCTGGTTTGTCGGCGTCAGAGATTTACGATCTGATCAATGAAGCCCAGATCAATGCTGAGGCTGATCGCAAAACCAAGGAATTGCTCTTGCTCAAGAGTCGTCTTGAAGGGTTGATGCAAAATACCCAGCGGTCATTTAGTGAATTTGGCTGGATGCTGTCAGCCAACGATCAGGAAATGGTTCGCGATACGCTGTTGCAAGCCAAAGATGGACTTGCCTCACAGGATCCACTCTTAATTCGACAACTCCTTGAAGCCCTTGAACATGCCGCAAAGGTAATTACTGATGCCATGTTTAGCCCGGCTGCTTCCGGGCAGGAACAAGGTCCGTCAAGCGAAGCTGATGCCGGGGAAAGTGGGACCAAATTGTTGACAGAATAAGAAAGACGGTTAAGTTTTGAGTTCTGAAATTTTCGGGCTGAAGACATCGGGCTGAAGACATCGGGCTGAAGACATCGAGTTG
Source organism: Acidobacteriota bacterium (assembly GCA_035335845.1). Lineage (GTDB taxonomy): Bacteria > Acidobacteriota > Blastocatellia > Chloracidobacteriales > Chloracidobacteriaceae > JACQXX01. The sequence goes on from DAOQNB010000028.1 coordinate 9,947, forward strand.
AAGAATTGGTTTTATTTCATCCCTCATCCCTTCGATTGCCCCAAACCCTGAGCCCTGGTTCTTCAGCCCAAACTGAATCCACGACTTAAAATTTTCGCAGTGAGGTTTTAGCAACTGCAATGGCAACCAAAAGAGATTATTATGAGGTCCTTGGTGTCCAGCGGGAAGCCAACGAGGCCGAAATCAAGAGCGCATACCGCAAACTGGCCATGAAATATCACCCGGATAAAAACCCAGGTGATCAGGAAGCAGAAGAAAAATTTAAAGAAGCCGCCGAAGCCCATCGAGTATTGTCTGATCCACAACAGCGTGCCCGATATGACCGTTTTGGCCATGCGGGTGTCGGCACCGCAACGGCTGGAGGTGGGCAGGGATTTGGTGACTTTACCAATATTGAAGATCTGCTTGGCGATTTATTTGGGTTTCGGGATGTGTTTAACAGCGGTGGCCGCCGTTCCAGCAGTCAGGTTCAGCGTGGGGCAGATCTTCGCTATGATCTTGAAATCACCCTGGAAGAAGCCGCCAATGGGGTCAAACCCCGTGTCCGGATTCCGAGACTCGAAACCTGTGAAACCTGTACTGGTTCAGGTGCGGCGGCAGGTACTTCACCATCAACCTGTACCACCTGTAGCGGTACGGGCCAGATCCGGTATCAGCAAGGGTTTTTTAGTGTCAGCCGGACATGTTCGGCCTGCCGTGGCACTGGTCGGATGATCAAAAACCTGTGCAAAGATTGTCGTGGGGAAGGCCGCGTCCAAAAAGAAAAGGTTCTGGAGCCAAAAATTCCGGCTGGGGTCGACACCGGGGCTCGGATTCGAATTCAAGGAGAAGGCGAGTCTGGAATGGGCGGCGGTCCTGCGGGTGACCTCTATATTGTTATCCATGTCAAAGAACATGAAACCTTCAAACGCCAGGACAACAACCTGTATTGCACGGTGCCGATTACCATTTCACAGGCCGTACTCGGGGCTGAACTGAAGGTAAACACGTTGGAAGGTGAAGAAACGCTTTCCATTCCGGAAGGAACACAAACTGATACCGTATTCCGGATTCGCAATAAAGGGATTGTGTCACTCTCTGGTCGTGGAAAAGGTGATTTATTTGTTTCCGTGACCGTGGTAACCCCAAGCCGTCTGTCCCGTGAACAACGAAAACTCTTTGAGGAACTGGCGAAACTCGAATCTCAGCAGGCCGAAGAAGGGTTTTTTGACAAGGTGAAGAATATCTTTGGATAGGCTCTGGTGACTGGTGCTGAGGAACCTCTCCGTCTCTAATCACCCGTCACCCGATCCCACAAATCAGTCCCAGTTCCCGGACTGTAAAAATCCATCGTTGACGGATTTACTCAAAGTCTGGTAAGTTAGGCACACCTTCCATTTCATTTTCATCCAGGGTTTCTCGCACAATTTCATCGGCACATTGCCACTTCATTGAAAGACCTTCAACTTTTGCGGAGGAACGTCCATGGCATCCTTGTTGAAAAAATTTCTCTTCACGGCCACTCTTACCACCGTGATGCTCGGTGCAGTGGGGCTTTTTGGGACCACAGCGCAAGCTCAAACCCCAGAAAGTCCAGTCTCATTGCCGATTGCATCAGATTACACGATGGCCTGTGCCGGATATATTGCTGCCGGACCAGCGTCTGAAGATATTCAGATCGTTGGGGCTGATCGAGAAGCTGAACATGATATGTATGCGGATGGCGATATCGTCTATCTCAACAAAGGCCGTGGGAGCAATATTCAGCTTGGGGCTGAATACCAGATTGTTCGCAATATTGGCCCTGTAAAGGATTTTAAAGGGGGGAAAGTCGTTGGCAATCTGGTATATGAACTGGGTCTTTTGCGCATTGTGGCTTTACAGGACAATACCGCCACTGCCCAAATCAAAGTTGCCTGTCGGCCAATTAGTTTTGGGGATGCCGCGATTCCCTATGACAAAAAGGTTTCCCCAACCCCACGTCCATACAAACCACTCAATCTTGCGGGGACCCCAACCGGGCGAACCTCTGGTCAGATTCTGGCTGCCCCGGATAACCGGGAAATGCTCGGCCAAAATGATGTTGTTTACCTCAATATCGGTGCCGACAATGGTGTCAAGGTGGGTGATTACCTGACGATTTACCGCCGATTGGGCAGTGATACCGTAACCAAGTTTCGTGATGATCGGGTTGGTTCACCTCGCCGAGGCGACTACTCCAGTGATCGCTACAACAGCCGTGATAATACCTCGATTGCAACGGTAACCAAGCCAAAACCCAAGATTATTGAACAGGTTCCACGGAACACGCTGCCACGCGCTTTGATTGGTGAAGTTGTCATTGTGCGAGTTGAGGCAAATGCCGCAACCGCCATTATCACCCGAACCACTCGTGAAGCCTATCCTGGTGATTTTGTCGAACTCCAATAAGTCTATTGTTCTCCACCCATCCAAATTGTACCTGCCAGTGCCTGCACTGGCAGGTTTTTTCTTTTTGAGGACCTGACACCACGACTGAGTTCGGGAATTTGGGATGGCCTTTCCAACCAAGTTACGATACTCTGACCAGTTTTGCTGTTTCATCCAAATTTTAACTCATTGAATTGTAAAAGGTGAATGTTGTGAAAGTACGTCAGGATCTTCGGAATGTCGCCATTATTGCCCACGTTGACCATGGCAAGACCACGCTGGTCGATTCCATGTTGAAGCAATCAGGACTCTTCCGCTCAAATGAACGAATCGTTGACCGTGTGATGGACAATATGGATCTGGAACGTGAACGCGGAATCACGATTATGGCCAAAAATACTTCGGTTGAGTATCAGGGGGTCAAAATTAACATTCTTGATACCCCAGGCCACTCTGATTTTGGTGGGGAAGTTCAGCGCATTCTCAAAATGGTGGATGGGGTGATGTTGCTGGTTGATGCTTCAGAAGGACCGCTCCCCCAAACCCGATATGTGCTCTCCAAAGCACTGGAGCAGAATCTAAAATCAATTGTCGTGATCAACAAGATTGACCGCCAGGATGCCCGCCCTCAGGAAGTAATCAATGAAGTGTATGATCTGTTTATTGATCTTGATGCCAATGACGATCAAATTGACTTCCCGATTATTTATGCAATTGCCCGGGACGGAATGGCCAAAATGAATCTGGAGGACGAGAGTAACGATTTACGCCCACTCTTTGAGCAAATCCTCAAGACAATTCCTCCACCTCTGGATCGCCGGGAAGAACCCCTCCAGGTATTGGTGACCAATATCGCCTATGACGAATATGTTGGGAGGCTTGGCACGGGGCGGATTGTGGCTGGTGAAATCAAAATGGGTGATCCTGTGATGTTGATCAAACGGGATCGTCAGATGGAGCGCCATAAAATCACCCAGTTGTACACCTTTGACGGCTTGAAACGCGTTTCCTGTGAACGAGCTGGCGCTGGTGACATCATTGCCGTGGCTGGTATTGATGGCATCAACATTGGTGAAACCATTGCGTCAATTGAAAATCCGATTCCGTTGCCCCTGATCCAGATTGATGAGCCAACCATCTCGATGATCTTTTCAGTCAATAATTCACCCTTTTCGGGTAGAGATGGGAAATATGTCACCTCCCGGCAGTTACGCGAACGCCTGTACAAGGAAGTGCTGGGCAATGTCTCAATCCGCGTTGAAGATACCGACTCGCCTGAGAGCCTGAAGGTTTCAGGTCGGGGTGAACTCCAGCTTTCAATTCTGATTGAAATGATGCGCCGTGACGGGTATGAAATGCAGGTTTCAAAACCTGAAGTGGTCACCCGGTTTGAAGACGGTGTCAAAAAGGAACCGATTGAACTGGCGGTCATTGATTGCCCAGATACCTTTATCGGTGTGGTTACCGAAGCGATGGGACGCCGCAAAGGCAATATGACCAAGATGGTCAATCACGGAACTGGACGCGTCCGGATGGAATTTGAAATCCCTTCACGTGGGTTGATTGGCTTCCGATCAGAATTTTTAACCAATACCAAAGGCACTGGGATTCTCAATACCCTGTTCCTGAAGTGGGGTGAATGGTCAGGAGTGATTGCCACTCGATTAACCGGGGCTCTGGTTGCGGATCGTCCTGGTGACGCAACTGCCTATGCACTGTATGGGTTGCAGGAACGCGGCGAATTGTTCATCCGTCCCCAAACTGCTGTGTATGAAGGGATGGTTGTTGGGGAAAACTCGCGCGAAGTGGATCTGGATGTGAATGTGGTTCGGGAAAAGAAACTGACCAACATGCGGGCTTCCTCATCGGATGAAGCCATCCGGTTAATTCCTTTCCGTGAATTATCGCTCGAACAGGCGCTGGAATTTATTCGAGATGATGAACTGGTGGAAATTACCCCCACCGCCATTCGCATTCGGAAACGGGTCCTGGCAGCCAATATGCGCCCAAAGCGAAAAAATGAAGAAAATTAACCTGAGTTGACTCGCTATCGTCTTGATTTTCACCATGAAGCTCAGTGTTTTCGCGAATTCATGGCCCTCAGTATCGGTCAGACACCGGTCAGGTCGCGGCTTGAGAAAAAATTGAGCTTTTCTTGAGGACAAAATCAAGCGAAAGCCCATATGGTCACTGGCGCGCTACATCACGTAGTAAATTCTGGTTGACGGAGAATGCGAACCACCGTCAACCAGATCACTTTTTCCACTCCCACTCTCAACCAGAACCCCCAATTTTTGATGTCCAGGATTGCTGGCTCTGTCATCGGGCGTCGCTCCTTAGCCGGAAACTGGCACCATGATGAGCAATCGTTTTGACGCTGCAGGGATCAACGTGGTATCGTGGCACGTCAATATCCAATCCAAATACAATTTGCCAGAGTTTTTCATATCAAGGTTTTTCCATAGGGATGATCGAGCCAGGGAGGTTGTAAACGATAAGCCTCTTTTTGCTTATCGTTGATGGGTGCCGACCACGACCAGGCTTTTTTGTTTGGTCAAGCTCAAACTGTTGAAAAATAAAGATTTGAGGATTGTATGGTAAAAAAAATCGGTGTTTACGTCTGGATTGCCTGCCTGACCTGTGCGGCTGGCCAGCCGGTGATTGAACTCACTCACCATATCGCCAAGCCGGGACATATTGCCAAACCAGGTCACATCGTGCGACCAGGTACTGGATCGTCAGTCTTGGGGATGCAAGCCTAGTGCATCTGGCGGGCGGGTCCCGCGAGCAAGAGTGGGCATTGGGGGGAACATGCGAAAATATGTAGCGTCGCTTTTATTGCTATTCAGTTTGCTGACAGTCTATATGCCTTTGCCGGCAGTAACCGCCGACCAATCGGGGACTACGGCCAATGTGGAAGTCTTGATGCCAGGTGGGTTATTGGAACGAACCAATACCGTGGCCTATACCGCTAATGGTCGGTATGGCGTGATTGCGTCAGCTCAGGCCCGACCTGGGGATACGGATCCAAATTCTGGTCAATACGCCTATGCGTTTGATGCGTCAACTGGTGCCATTACCGATCAGTACTGGTTGGGGCCAACACCAAGCCGAACAGTTTTGCATAAACTGACGTCACAGGTGGCGATTGTTCATCAGAGCAAAGAGCCAGAAACGTTTGGGGTCGGGTGCATCAGCCTGATTGCAATTGATGGCGCCGGCCAATTTAATCAATCACCACATCTCAACTCACTTTTACCAGAGCCGATCCAAATTTTCCTTCCAGCTTGTGGAAATCCAGACCAGTATGCACCCGAAGTCCTGGATGAAATCTGGATGCACCCGCAAACGCCAGTTGCGATTGTTTCAAATAAGGCCGCCTTGTTTGCCGTCAGTTTAATTGATGGCACGATTTTGAACCGAATCGAAATGATACCTCCCGACCTTTTTGAAGACGGGTGGCGAATTTCTGATTTTGATGTCAACGTTCAAACTGGCCGCATTGCCGTCTTGAAGCGATCAAACGATGGACGGTTCAGCCTGAGCTTTGTGCGCTACACTCATCCCGGCAGCTTTACCTTTTTGGGTGAAACGTTGCGGGTGGTGGATATTGTGGGCGACCAGAGCAATGTGGCTTTGAATGAAGACGGCACCGAAGCTTTTGTGGCTGCCAGCGGGTCTGGGTCACTGTATCGGTTTACTTTGCAAAGTATCCGGATTTCAACCTTCCGCCTGCCATTTATGCAGGCTGAAAGCAGTGAAGAAGCTGAAGTCACCCCGTTGATCGTCTCCTCACTGGCCAACAGTACCCGCCTGGCGATTCAGAAGCCGGGTCATATCCAGAAACCAGGTCATATCCAGAAACCAGGGCACATTACGTTGATCAACGATACGAAGGGCACGATCAACTTTGTGGCAGAGCAGACGTTTTCGTCACCGTTGACCAATTTATCTTTTGATCGGAGTGGCACCCTTGGGTTTGTGGGGACGCTCAACGGCGAGGTTTTCCAATTTTCGTCTGTTGACGGGCAATTCACCCAAATGCCAATGGGGCTGCAAGATGCCATCAGTCTGACCTATGACGACACCCATCAACGGTTAAGCATTGGTACCAATCTGGCACAGACCCCAACTGGAACTGCGGTCAGTGCCGTTCGTCTGGTTGACCTCCAATAAATTGAATCAATTTTTTTGAGTTTTGGACCCCGTTTCTTCTGACCGCAATGGTTGGCAGGAAATGGGTTTCAAAACTCAAATTCATTTTGTAGAGGCTCAGGTTTCAGCACTCCAAAAATAGATAAGATTCATCTATGTTGCTCTGCCGATTGATTTTCTTGATTACTCTGGTTTTGATAGCCTGTGTTCAGGTGGGTGCTGGAGTCCTCCAGCGGCACACACTGACGGGGGATATTCGGGTCCATCCTCAATTTCACTCCAGTTTTTTACCTCAAGACCGGGATATTTTGGTGTATTTGCCACCAAATTATGAAAAACACACTACAAAACGGTACCCGGTCCTCTACATGCACGATGGCCAAAACCTCTTTGACGGAGCAACGTCGTTTATCCCCGGTGCTGAATGGCGCGTTGACGAAACGGCTCAAACTTTAATCACTGCCGGCCAGATCCGGCCAGTCATTATTGTGGCTATCTACAACACTCGGGATCGAATTGCTGAATACACGCCGACTCCTGATCCGGAATACCCCAGCGGTGGCAAAGCGGATTTGTATGCGCGGATGCTGGTGGAAGAAGTGAAACCCTTCATTGACCGGACCTATCGGACTAAACCTGACGCCTGTAACACCGGGCTGGCAGGTTCCTCGCTCGGTGGTCTGGTTTCATTGCATATCAGCTTGAAATATCCGGGTACATTTGGGCGGGTTGCCGTGATTTCACCATCTGTTTGGTGGAATAATCGTGGTATCGTCAATGAAGTTTCATCTCTGTCTGCCAAAGTGCCTCTGAGAATCTGGCTTGACATCGGCACCCAGGAAGGCACCAGCAGCATTCCAAATACAAGGTTGTTGCGTGATGCTCTGACCACCAAAGGCTGGATGCTTAACAAAGATTTGCGGTATTTTGAAGCAGAGGGTGCCGGGCACAACGAAGGTGCCTGGGCGTTACGAGTCGAACCCATTTTAAAATTTCTGTTTGGACCAGGAAGCACCAAATTAAGGTGTTAGGCAGGACTGGGGTTGAGGGCTAAAGGGGAACCCCTGGTTGTCTTCACTACCAAACCTTGAGCCCGAAACCCTGAGTCCCAAATCCGGAGGGGACTATGGCTATCAAACCAACTGATGCAAAAAAACTCGCCGATCAGTTTAATACCCGTGAACTCTCGCATCTGATTGAAGTCTCAGATGAATTGATGCGCGTGGTGATGGAAGCCGGTGAGTTTGACAAAGCTGAAGGTGCCGCCCAGGCGGCGGCTGAAATGTCGGCGGCACTGGTGGTTCGAAAAGAAGGTGGGGTGCGAGAACTCGCCCGCCGGGTGCGTGATCGGGTCACAGACGAGAAACCGGCACCCAGGGCTGAGACGCAGCCCGCCGAACCCCAACCACAATTCAAAGCCGTTGATACCGATCCACCTGAGGAAGCCCAACCTGCAAGCTGAAGCATTGGGCTGAGGGCTGAAGAAAACGGGCTGAAGACGTCGGGCTGAAGACAGTGGGCGGAAAACTTCGGGTTGAAGAATTGGTTTTCTTTCATCCCTCATCCCTTGGTTCCAGCCCTGAGCCCGTTTTCTTCAGCCCAATGTCTTCAGCCCTGAGCCCGTTTTCTTCAGCCCAATGTCTTCAGCCCTGAGTCCCTGGCCCACTGTCTTCCACCCAACCCTATGACTGAACATCTTTGGATCAATCTTGCCCAGCTTGCCACACCCATCGGTTCCCGAGCCTGTGGCGCTGAACCGATGAACTCGCTGCAGGTTATTGAAAATGCTGCGGTTTTAGTGCGTGATGGAAAAATTGCTGCTCTTGGCGTGACCGATGAAATTCGGGCCGTTGCCTCGGAACAGGCCGAGGTGCACGATGCCACCGGGTTGACGATGCTTCCTGGACTGGTTGATGCCCATACGCATCCGGTGTTTGCTGGGACACGAGCCGATGAATATGAACAGCGGATTTTGGGCAAAACCTATAAAGAAATTTCGGCTGCTGGCGGCGGCATCCGGCGCTCAGTGCGGTTGACACGAGCTGCAACCGAAGATCAATTGACAGAGCTGGCGGTTCATCGCGCCCGCGCCTTTCTCGCGCATGGCACAACCACTATCGAAGGCAAAAGTGGATATGGGCTTTCATTGGACGATGAGTTCAAGCTGCTGCGAGTCCTGCGGACAATGAATCAAACCACGCCGCTAGAAGTCGTCCCCACATTTCTTGGCGCCCACGAAATGTGGGGACGACTTCTAGCGGCGTGGTTTGATT
>DAOQNB010000029.1:0-18392 GCA_035335845.1 Acidobacteriota bacterium
GGTGAACTTCTGGACCGTACCTGCCAGCCCTGAAACCACGACGGTCGAAAAATCCTGACCGTCGGTTGAGTAACTGATATCGTGACGAGCCACCCCAACGTTGTCACGCGAGGTCCAGTTGATTTCAATACTCGCATCTTTGTTGCGGACGACTTTTTTCTTTGACAACGTGATTTGCGAAACAACTGGCTTCTCAGAATCTGCCACACGCGGCGGCACCACGGTAAATTCACTCGACGTTGCCTCGCCAACATTTCCGGCTTCGTCTTCAGCCTGAATCGTCACCGTGGCTTTGGCAATCGAGGTGTTGAACGGGATATTCCAGATAAAGCTTTGGGCGGCACCTGGCAACCCGGAGGCCAGCGTTTCAAGTCGTCCGTCCCGGTTGAGGGTCACCCGATGCTCAACCACATCCACATTGTCAGTTGAAACCCAGACAATGAGGGCTTCCGCCCCGAGTTTAGATTCATATTCCGTCCCTTCAGTCGGCGCCAAAATGGAAACCTCAGGTTTTTCGGTTTCCGGCGGCGGCGGTAAAACAACTGAAAAGACTCCGGATTCCCCGCGCCCAAGATTGCCAGATGGGTCAACGGCTTCCACCGTGACCACCCCTTCGCTAAATACATCATCCCGAACGACTTCAATTGAAAAAGTCGAGGTTTCTCCCGGTAACCCGGTGGCTACGGTCTGGCTAAAAGGCACATCATTGCGTTTTCCAGCAAGCTTTACCGTGTGGCTGGCAATGGTTTTGTTGTCGGTCGAAAACCATTCAACATCAATTGTGGCATTTCGTTTCGATTGAATGATTTGCTCCTGCGTCGGGGAAATGACTTCAACCACTGGTTCTTCGGTATCTGGTCGTGGCGGAGCACCAGCCACTTTGAGAGTCCGGGAAAATTCAGAAGTTTCCAGATTGGCGGTAAAGGTGGCCGTCAAAGCATAGACGTTGGCGGCCCGCGATGCCGGAATGATCATGGTAAACATCCCACGGTCGGTTCGCTTGATCGGAATGGATTGGAGAAACGTTCCAACCCCATACGCCTTTCCATCCAGTGGCGGGGCATCTGGAAGCTCATCTCTTCCAGACGCAAAAACTTCGATGGTTCCATCGGCGGCAACCGTTACTTTGCCTTTGACTTCGATTGAGCCATCAGGGCGCAGGGTCGCAGATTCAATGATGGGCGATGGTTGATAGGAATTTGGGCCCAGGGCAGGTCCGGTTAACAGATTGGGCGAATAGTTCCCAATAAACAAGTCAACCGGTGAAACCATAAACCCAATTCCTGGCCCCTGTACCCGAACGAAGTTGTTTTGGGTGATATTGACCCGTGTCGTCACCAGACCAAATGGGTTGATAGGCGGAATGTCAAACACGTCGGCTGCCGTAAATACTTTGGCACATACGGCAATGCCACCTCGACTACATCGGGTAAAGCTGTTTTTCGAGATCTGGACATTGTCAACCTGGGCGATCTGCATCCCAACTGGAATGTTAATAATCTGGTTTTCCAGAATACGAGTCTGCTGAGTGGCGTCAAGTCCTTTGTGATTACGCACATAGATGCCGACAAAAGGAAAAAAGCCGATGACGTTTTTTGAAACGAAATCACCTGGAATGGCAAAAATCCCAATGGCATAGGCCCCCCGGTCTTCGCCCCGGCTGGGGGCAATGTTTTCGCCATTGGGTCCAATTCCGATTCGATTCTCCCGAATTGTGTTAAAGAGCGACGTGGCATTGATAAACTGATTGATGGGCCCAACCCCACCCGACCGCGTCCCAGAGATAATGTTGCGCTCAATCAACGTTTCGCTGGCACGATCTTTAATATAGATCGTTGGTGGCGGAAGCGCCGAATTGACCGGTCCTCTGATAAAGGGCGTCAACCGCTTTGTCCCACTGGAATTGGTGCCGATTTTATTGTTTCGAATGGTGGTTTTGACGGTCTTGAGGGAATCAAGTTCTTCCTCACCTTGACCCGTGATCGAAATATCAATCCCAGGACTGACAATCACGTTGTTATCAATCAAGGTTTCCTGCACGCCGGCTTCAAGGATAATCCCATTCCAGTTCCCGACCGGGATGGTCTCGCCGTCGGGATTGATCCCAATATAACAATCGGTAATCCGGTTTTTTGTGATTGGCGCCGCGGTTGGCGAAGATTTGGTAAGAATGATGGCGCTGATGGCACCGCTAAAGAAGTCTAAATTGCGCGGAATCACAATATCGAGCCCGCGAATCCAGTTTTTGCTTCCTCCGAAGACCGTAAACAGAGATGTCACATACACGCTCGTCTCACCAACGTCCACAATTTGAGGTTTCACATCCGAGCCATCAATCACAACTTCGGGCCCGCTGGAGTTGGTATCGCCTCCATATTCCGTTTGGGACAGTCCATCAATAAAGATCATGTCCTTGGTCAACACAAAAGGAATCTTGGCCTTGACCCGCCACACACCGGTTTGTGGGTCATAATTTGGGTCAGACGGCTCCAAATGAAACACAATCCGCCGGCTGACGCCATCTTCCTGGATTTTGGCAAAGGCTTCGCGTAGCGTTCCCGCCCCACGATCATTGGCACTGGTCACCGTAAATACCGGGAGTTGCTCATATTCTTCATCTGGATCCTGTCGGGGCGCTGGGGTTTTGAGTCCAGGGTGAGGATCAACCGAAGCGGTGGGTGCCGTCGCAACGGGTTGTGCCGGGAGTGAAGATGAACGGACTGACCTGGCTGGCATCACGATGGCCAGCAGGCTGGTCAAAACAACGGTGCAAAGAAAAACTGTTCTCAACATTCCATTTCCTACTTCTTTCTTCAATCAGAGGGTCGGGTTGCAGATTGGCCAGAACCGCACTGGCGTATTCAGGCCCTGACGCTCACCTCGCCTCCAACTGGTGGCCTCAGTTGCTCGTTGCAGCAATCCAACGGGCAATCAGGTGGTCACCAGATTGAGCTGACCGAGCTTGAGGATAGCTCTTTGATTTTGGTAATTATTTGAAATTGAAGTATTTGCAAAAATCGAACACCAGATATTGGTGGGGAGATTTGAACTGGGAGTGAAGTTCCCCCACACAATACTAGGCTTTGGCCACGGTGACCAGTGTGTTTTTGTAGGCCGGGGTGCCACTCTTTGAATCCACACTCGTTTTCACCAGCACATTGGATTCCGGATAATACATCGCCGCTGAGCCCCGGCTGATGTCAAAAGCAACGGCTCGAATCTGGGTCATTTCTCCGACTTCAGACCGGATTGTCACCCGGTCGCCAGTTTGAATTCCCAAATCGCGCATGTCCTGCTGATTCAGCAAAATGACATCCCGGGTTGGTTGGTTGCGATAGCGGTCGTTTTCTTCATAAACCACGGTATTGAACTGTCCTTCAGACCGAATGGTCATCAGGCGCAACCACCCGGCAGGTACTTGAGCACTCGGCGTCGCAAACACAGAAAAATGGGCTTTGCCGTCCGAGGTCGGAAATACTGGTTCGTGGCGCACCCGGCCTTCAACGTGAAACTCGGTTTTTGTGGTGCCAATGTCACTCACTTTTGAATATCCTGGGACCACTCTGGCAATCAGGTTCCGGATCTCATCGTGATTCTTGAGCGCTTCAAACTGAATCGGTCCATCTTTCGGCAAGAGTCGCGCCCCAATTGACGTCACAATTTCAACTTCTGATTTCAACTCCCGTGATGGCCGGGGCATTCCGCCTTCTGAAAGGCGAACAAAACTGAACATGCTTTCCTGAGTGGTTGATTGCAGCTCTTCATCCCGGACACAGGTTGGCAAAATGATCACCGCTCCGCCGGGAACTTGAGGTGACACACAGACATGCCCCTGGTTGAGCTTTGTGCTGACGTGAACAGCCAGCTTGATCCGACTGAGCGCTTCACCGGCAAACGTCAGATCGGGGTTTGCCGCATAGAAATTGCCGCCCATGAGCAGGGCAAAATCAACCTTCCCCTGATGAGATGCCTGCAGCGACTGCATCGAATCCATTCCTGGCCCCTGAGGCATCGGTAATCCATACAGTTCTTCCATCTTTTTCAAGAATCCAGCCTTGACCTGTGGGGCAAATCCGACTGAACCAATTCCCTGCACATTGGAATGTCCCCGAATCGGCATCAATCCAGCATTGGGGCGGCCAATCATCCCTCGGGCAAGGGCCAGATTGGCAATCGCCAGCACGTTGTCAACCCCGTGCTCGTGATGGGTAATCCCCATGGCCCACATGAAGATGGCATGCTTCGACGCCATGTAGAGTCTGGCCACCTGTTTGATTTCGTCCAGGCTGACACCCGCATTGGCCGCCAGTCCTTCGAGCGATTCACCCTCCAGTTCCTGGCACATGGCCTGAAACCCGGTGGTGTATTTCTGAATAAATTCATCACTGGTCGCTTTTTCAGCGATCACGATTTTTAGAAGCGCTTTGAGAAAGGCAATATCCCCGCCAATGCGCGGCATCACATATACATCACTGATCTTTGACCCAAAGAGCAAAGAAAAGGGCTGGGAAGGAATGTTAAACCGAACCAGACCGGTTTCCAGCAGCGGATTGACCACCACGACCTTTCCACCACGCTTTCGCATGTCAGACAACTGGGTAATCAACCGGGGGTGGTTACTGGCCGGGTTTGCCCCCAGCAACATTACAAAATCACAATGTTCGACATCATCCAGTGTCACGGTTGCCGTTCCTGAACCAACCGCATCCGCCAGACCAACCCCACTTGCCTGATGGCAATAAAAAGAGCAATTGTTGACATTGTTTGTGCCGTAAACCCTTGCCAGCCATTGCAATAAGAAAGCTGCTTCGTTGCTGCTGCGTCCCGATGAATAGAAAAAAGTTCGATCCGGGGTGGTGGCCTTCATGGCAGCGGCAATCCGGTCCAGCGCGTCATTCCATTCAATTCGCTTGTAATTTTTTTTCCCGGTTTCCCGAATCACCGGATATGCCAGTCGGCCCAGATTTTCGAGCTGTCGTGGACTGTATCCAGCCAGTTCATCCACTGGATGAGAGAGAAAGAAATTCACATCAATCGGTGGCTGCATATCGTGCGCCATGGCCTGAACCGACTTTTTGCAAAATTCTGGAAAATGCCCGGCTTCATTGCGCATGCCACCAGCCTGACCGCCCATGCCAACCGCGCAGGTTTTGCAACTATTGCGTGAAAGCATGCGCTGCCAGAACTGGCGGGGTCCGCCAAAGGCCCGAAATGATTTTTCCAGGGTGTAACCTATCGCCGCCCATCCACCACCTGACCGAACTTTCACAGCAAGGCTCCTTCAATTTTGGTCTTTACCGATTTTCAGAACGAGAAACCACGGAATACACAGAAATACACGGAAAATAAATCTTTTTTTCTACTCCTTTGCTACTCCACGATAGCTTTTCAGATAAATATTTCCTGAGTATTTGTGTTGGGAAGTCTCAGAAACGATTGAAAAATTTGGATTTAGTTTCTGTGTATTTCTGTGTATTCCGTGGTTTTTTTATCTGAAATTCTATACTTCACTACCTGACTTTATTTTCAAATACGACTTCCCCCCCAACCACCGTCATCAGACACTGGGTTTTGAGGATTTCAGGTTCTGGAATCCTCATAATATCAGCCGAAAGCACCACAAAATCAGCGAGTTTCCCTGGTTCAAGCGAGCCTCTCAGTTTTTCTTCAAAAGCGGCATAGGCTGGCCAGAGCGTCAACATTTTGAGGGCTTCTTCACGGGTGACAGCTTCTTCAGGGTGCCACCCGTCACCTGAAAACCCTTTTTGATCTTTCCGGGCCACGGCGGCATAAAATTCAATCATCGGTTCGCCGCGTTCAACCGGCGCATCTGACCCACCAGCAATCACAACCCCGGTTTTGAGCAGGCTTTTCCAGGCATAGGCACCAGCCAGACGCTTGATTCCGATTCGGCTGGGTGCAAAATGAAGATCGCCAATGGCATGCGACGGCTGCATTGATGGAATCACGCCCAGTTTCTTAAAGCGTGGGATATCAGCCGGGTTGAGAATCTGGGCATGTTCGACCCGCCAGCGAGGATCCCGGATTTTTCGGTCCTTCGGTGGGACGGCCTGAAAGGCTTTTTCATACCAGTCCAGAATGGTTCGATTGGCGCGGTCGCCAATCGCATGAGTCTCAATCTGAATGCCCCGCCGTAGCGCCTCTTTTAACAACGGCATCACGTCTTTTTCTTCCAACGTTAAGAGTCCGGTCGTGTTGTAGTCGGCATACGGCTCAAGCAAGGCGGCGCCTTTTGAGCCTAACGCCCCATCAAGCACCAGTTTGATCCCGCGCAGGGTAAAATGATGATCATAGTCACCAATTTGGGGGCCAGATTTGACCAGTTCGTCTGCTTCCGGTCCGGGTCCGGCAATGGCGTTATAGATCCGGAGCTTGATTTTCCCGTCCCGGTACAATGTGTTGAGTAAATCAATTTCGGCCCGCGAGTTTCCGGCGATTTGGACCTGGCACCACCCCAACGAAAGGCTGCGCTCAACACCGAGAAGCAGCGCTTTAACTGCATCTTCCGCAGTTGGATGCGGTACATAGGGCACTATCAGGAAGTTCGCTTTATCCAGCAACATCCCATTGGCTTCCCCGGTTTTTGGGTCGCGCATAATTTCGCCGCCAGCCGGGTTTGGCGTTTCTTTGGTGATCCCCGCCATTTTTAGAACCAGACTGTTGGCAACCGCTCCGTGACCGTCAGCCCGCTGCAAAAACACTGGATTATTGGGTGAGACCCGATCCAAATCTGAGCAGGTTGGAAAAACCGGTGGCGTCCAAAAGGTTTCGATCCACCCACGTCCGATGATCCACTCTCCGGGTTTGGCTCGATCAACCCGCTGTTTGATGGTGGCAAGCAACCCCTCCAGGCTGGTCGTCCCTTCCAGGTTGAGCGTCATTTCACGCTGCCCAACTCCGGCCAGATGGCAGTGGGCATCGGTAAAACCCGGCACAACTGTTTTCCCTTGTAAATCAACCACTTTCGTTGATTTTCCAATATACCGCCGGGCCGCTTTAGCTGACCCGACGAACACCAGTTTTCCATTCTGGACAACCAGCGCCTCTGCCTGGGCCTGGGCCTCTGACAGGGTATAAATATTGCCATTGAGAAAAACCACTTCGGCTGGTTTTTGTGCCGCCAGAAGGGTTTGGGTTCCAGAGAAAAGAAAAATCAGAATCAGGCAAAAAAGTCTCATACAAATAACATGCCGCACCATACTGACCTGGTGCATCGCGAGATTCAATTGAAGTGGATTGAATATGTAAGGATAAGTGCGGCTGACTTTATTGAACTGGGGAACAAATGGCAAGCCGAACAGATGACACAGTGACAAATGACCAGGTGAGCAATGACAAAGTGACCAGTGACAGGGTGAGAAGCAGCAGACATCAGCGCCAGGATGAGGAACATCATCCGCTTGCGCTCTGAAGGAGCCATCAGAAGCCAATCTGTCACCCGGCCACTTCTTTGCGTTGAAGCTCATTCATACAGGACATAAACTGGCTCTGAAGATCACGAGCCCGGCTCACCAAAGCCTTGAAACGGGGCAGATCACGGAAGTCTTTAAACGCTGGATCCTGTTCATACCCCTCAACATTGCAATATCCCCGATCAATTGCTTTTTCTAACAGGTCGAGTACGATCTCAGGCTGGTTCAGCACCGTGTAGTGGTGTGCCAGGTAGAAGCAACTGTCTCCGCTGGTCACCGTGGCCCGGATCTGGTCCAGAATGTTGAGACAACCTTCAAGATCATTTTCCAGGTTGAGGTGCATCGCCAGACTGAGCCTGCCCCAGAGGCTACGCGGACTCCACTGTTCAGCCGATTTAAACTGGCGAATGGCCTCATCCCTGGCGCCTTTGCGCATAGAAAGCACCCCAAGTAAATAGGCTTTGACCTCACACATAACTTCCTTGCAATCACGGGTGGTGAGGAATTCATAAGCCAGGTCATACCGGCCACGCTGGCTCAAAACGGCTGCAATTTGGGTGTACGAAGCACTTAATTTCGGGTTGATTTGCATGGACCGGGTGTAGGCCCGCAACGCCTGATCGAGAAGACCCGAATATTCATAGGCATGGCCTAACCCCAGATATGTCAATTCGTTATTTGGAGCAATCTCCAGCAATCGGTAGCAAATTCGAACGGCTTCAGAGACATCACCCATTTCAGCGCTGACCCCCATCAACGCCGAGAGTGCTTCCGGCAGGTCAGGATTGATTTCAAGTGCCCGATTGGCTGCTTTTCGGGCTTCGACCACGTGGGTAATCCCGCCTAATCCTTTTAATGCAATATGCAGGTGGCGCATCGCCAGTTCGGCCCAGGCTGGGGCATAGGTTGGATCTGCCTCAAGCGAACTCTTGAGCAAATCAAGTGCCGTCTGGTCCTCATGTACATCGTGGCTGTAGTTTTTGGCTTTTAAGAACAACTCATACGCCACGACATTTTTGGCAACATCGCGATGAATGCGCTCCAGTTCAGCCGATGAAATGGTCAGTTTCAATCCTTCGACGATTTTCTCGGCAATTCGATCCTGTAACACCAGGATGTCACCAAACGGCAAGTCCAGTTGTTCCCGCCAGATAATCTCATTGAGTGGAATATCAACCAGTTGCACGCTCACCCGGAAGGTTTCACCGGCTTTTAAGAAGTTCCCCGTTAAAACTGTATCTACATCCAGCGCCCGGGCCACCTGGTCAACATCCACCTGATCGCGAAACCGCTCAATGGCGCTCGATGGTCTTACAATCAATGATTTGACATAGGCCAGTTGCGAAATCACCGCATCCGCCAGTGAGAAACTCAAGAAGTCAATCTCAGCCATCCGCACCAGGTTCCGGAGCGGGAGAACCGCGATTCGTCGCTTGGCAAAACTGATATCAATAGGAAAAGTTGAATTCAGTCTGGGGCTTGAAGCCGAGGACAGGTTCAGTTTTTCGCGCAATTCTCCAGATGAGATTGGAGTTGAAATACCCAAGGCCGCAGTGGTTGATGGCACCAGAGTTGGGGGATCAAGATCAGAAATTCGCGTGGGGAGTGGCACGGTTTCTGTCTTTTCGGTGACGTCAGCTTTTAGATTGAGTGAGGTCGTTAAAAATCGGGACTCATCCTGCATGGCTGACTTGACCATCATGGCAAAATCGCGCGCTGAAGCTGGCCGGTCACTCCGATTCTTTTCCAGGGCTCGCAAGACCACCCGCTCAAGGGCCATCGGCAGTGATGGACGGAATTCACGCAGGGTTTTGGGATGCCCGTTGACATGTTGAATCAAAATGGCCCCCGAGCTGTTTCCATCAAACGGGAGGTGGCCCGTCAACATTTGAAACAGAACGATCCCCAGACTGTAAATATCCGACCGATGATCCAGTGTTTCACCTAAACATTGTTCGGGTGAGCAATAATGCGGTGTTCCCAAAAGCATTGACCCGGTCAAATCAATCAAGTGCTCTTCGTTGGAACTTTCCAACATCTTGGCAATCCCGAAATCCAGCACCTTGGCCAAAACCTGTCCGTTGGTAAATTCTTCAAGAAAAATGTTTTGTGGTTTTAAATCTCGATGAATGATGCTCACATCATGAGCCGCCTGAACGCCAAAACAAATCTGCTCAAAAATCCCAACCGCTTTTTCAACCGGTAGACCAGTTGGGAACTTTCGAATTTCTTCGCGCAGTGTCCGGCCAGTCAGATACTCCATGGCGATAAAGGCACAAATTTCCGGAAGCATGCCAAAGTCATATACTGCAACCACATTGGGATGATGGAGCCTGGCCGCCGCCCGCGCTTCACGGCGAAAGCGTTCAATCGCCACCACATCACACACCACATCGGACCGTAAAACTTTGATTGCCACTGGACGGTCCAGGTCAAGCTGGGTGGCATGATAGACCGCACCAGCCCCACCTTGCCCCAGCAACCGATGGATCCGGTACTTGTCGCCTAACATCTGCCCAATTAAATCTGTAGTTCGGATGCTGGTGCTCGTCTGGTTTAACTGATGTTGTGTCGGAAGAGTGTTGCTTTCGGATTGCAATGAGTCAATCACAGTTGAACTGCTCAACGACATTCCGTCCCCATACCCCTGAGGTGGTTCTTTCAGATCTCCCATAAATTCCCTTTGCTCAAAACCCTTCCGGTGATGGCTACCTGGTTGACGAACCAGGGTTAACAATGGGTCCACGTAACGATTGGAAATTTGGGTCACGCGCCTCTTGCTGGCACAACCGGGATTCCATAGGGGCTGGCGGCAAAAGAGTGGACTCACCCAAACAAGCAATTGAATCAAGAAGCCCCCATCATACTCCAGACCCAGGTCACCCGAAAACCTGAATCCACGCCCCGGCAGACAGTCATAATCAATTCAATTCAAATCACACTTCATTTCTATTCCTCTTCATAATTTAATTCATTAATGGCATTGCGCGACATATCTTCCCGGTGGGCGTCATAGCGTTGAACGGTGAGCAGGGTTTTATGCCCGGTCATCATCTGGACATCACGGTAACTCAGCCCCATGTCGAGCGCCCTGGTAATCGCAGTGTGGCGAAATGAATGTGGGTGAACCTGTTCAAGGCCAACATATTGGGCATATTTATTGACGATGTTCCACAAGGCACGGGTGGTCAGGGGTTTTCCACCTAACGTCCGGCCCATTCCCGTCCGCTGGATCAAAGCAGCATCGGGATTGAGACCTTTGGTGAGGCGTCGCATCTCATCATCCAGCTTTAAGTAGTCTTCAATCGCAGTTTTTACATCATCTGGGAGCGGGAGTTTTCGCTCACGTCCACCTTTGACCCGGACGCGAATAACCCAGTTGATCGAACGTCCCCGAACGTCACGGGCCGACACCCGCACAATGTCCTGATTGCGAAGGCTACAGACCTCAGCCGCCCGCAGTGCCAGCCTCGCCAGCAAGAGGAGCACCACATAATCACGGGCACCAGTGACCTCTTTACGGTCCGGGCTGCCAAGCAACATCCGGACTTCTTTGGGGGACAGAGCATTGGTGGTGGCCATTTCAGGTGGCGGTGGCGGGGTCACCAGCCGGGTATCAGCCGGGTTGATCGGCACCAATCCAGCCAGATGCAGATATTTATAAAAACTCCGCAATGCCGCCAGCCGCAACGTGACCGAAGCCGGTTTCAAGGGCTTTGGCCCGTGGATGAGCCCATCCCGAAAGGCTAAAACATCTGCCGGCGTCGCCTGCACCATATTTTTTCCCCGGTTGCGAAGAAAAATTTGAAATTGCTCCATGGTGACCCGATAGGCACGGCGGGTCGCATCTGAATTCGATTTGTTTACAAAATCGCGAAGGCGCTCTAACACCAGCGGCATCAGGGCTTTTGAATCATTGACCGTGATAGCTGCCGGCTCATTTGCTACGTGTGGTGACAGGGTCAATTCAGCCGTCGAGTGAGCATCATCGGTGACTGGCGGGTTTGCAGTGGGTTTTTGTTTGATCATAAGTCAGAGAGTGATGGTTTCAGCTTACCAGCAGCATTCGCGTAGATCGGATTCAATCAAAATGACTTCTGTTAACTTTCATTATCGGAAGTAGACTACGCCGGATCAACCAGCCATGTCCAGAGGAATTTCCAGTCACCAGACAATTTAAAATTCAATGGAACACCAGTTGCCCTTGAGGATTTCGCTTAAAAGGCAATTTTAATTCTGACTGGAGAGCCTATGCGTTTTATTCAGGTGACTGGAATTATTATCTTGAGTTGTTTGTGCTACCTGTCAGGGTCACACCCGGCAATGGCCCAAACACAATCCAAAAATACGAAAAAAAATGGAGCTGCCACCTCTCAACAGATAGTCCCCCCATCGGGTCTCCAGACTGGACCCGAACATCCCACACCGTCCTCGCTCGCCAGCCTCACGGTCATCCAGTCACCAACGGATGAAGTGACTATCGAGGAGGGTAAGATTTATCACCTTCGGGTCCGACCCAATTTTGTGTGCCTGGTGGAATTGCCGGTTCTCCCAGAAGCCATTCTGGTGGGAAACCCGGCCCGGTTTCTGGTCGAACCATTGCCCGAGACGTCAGCCCAGCCAGTCAAAACTGCCCCCCCCTCTTCGCGCCTGTTACTGGTAAAACCACTCAAAATCAATGACCCAGCCGGGGATCGGCTGGTTACCAACCTGACGATCAAGCTCGCCAATGGACGCGTGGTATCAATCTTATTGGATAATACCGACAGTGAAACACTCACCGTATATCGGTGTCGCTTTGTGGATCCGACCGTCCCAGCCAGCCAGACCCAGACCAGTTCAACTCCTCAATCCGTTGAACCACCCGTGAGCTTTCCCGAGATCCAGACTCGATTGCGGACATTTACTGACACGTCACTTCAGGAACATCCAGCCAGTACCGTGACCAATCAATTTGGGACGGCTTCATTTTGGGTTCGTCGCGAAGGCCAGTATGTGCTGGCAGTTTTGCGGATAACTCCAGCGTCAAAATTCAAAAAAGTTGTTTTGACCACCCCAAGCTGGACGCTCGGAGAAACCACAGTCCAACCAAAGTTCACCCAACAACCCCTGCCGGAAACAATGAAAAAAGCATCGGTGACAGGAAGCTTTCTGTTTGATCTGAGTGAGTCATCCGAAGCCCTCCAGACCACCACTGGTTCTTCACAGCCAGTCCTCGGGGTTCAAATGGGCGTGCAAACGGCCCTGATTTCACTCCAGGCATCACCCGCCTCTGTGGTTGACCAAACTGGACCTGTGGGAACAGACGCCAAAGCGTTTCCGATGCTTTCTTCACCAGCCAGTGAATCACAAAGGGAACCATCGGTGGGAATTCCACAAAGGAGTGACTCTCCGCTGACCCCAGCTCAACAAGATCAGGTGCAACGACTCAATCAAATTACCAGTGGCACAACGGGTTCAATTTCCCCAGTTGCGTACCGGTCCGACGAGTCTCTCCCCGCTGAGCGCCAGTCTTTTTCGCTGGCCCAGGAGCGTCTCGATTTTTTAACTCAAACGATTGGGATTCGCTCAGATCAGGTCAAACGGGTGACTGTGGGGGAAGTTCTGGCAGGTATTTACACCGAGCAATTTCAGGGAATAACACTGGCGATTGTCTGCCTGGAACGTTTTCGAGGAAGCACACCACGTGAAATCTCACCTCTGCAATGGGATACCGGTGGTCAAGTGGTAACAGCTCGTGCCATCTTCAACCCATTTCCTCGAACACTCACGACGGTACCATTGATCTCTGGATTCATTTTTGATGCACCGTCCATTTCATCTGACCGCTTCAAGTGTGTGTTTAAGGTTGGAAATGACAGTGTCAAAATCCAGGCTGGATCGGAACTCACCCAGGGCAGCACAGACAGCACAGAAAAAATATTTCAAGCTGGCTCAGTTGAATTTTCAGTGAGTCGGCTTCGTCTGGAAAACATCGGCCCGATTTTACGAGTGAAAGCCCGGAACCCTGGCACTCAACCGATTGAAAAAATTGAACTTCTGGTTGTCACTGCCGGCAAGGCTTCATCTGGAACGCAACTGGCCCAATTAACCCAGCTTGACCCGATACAAAGTCAAATTGAACCGGTGAGCCTGCGGGGAACGCGATCAATTGATTTTCGCATTCCTGAATCGCTCCAGCCTGACCAGCTTGAAATTCGCTGGGCACATCAGGGTACCTGGACCAGTGTCAGAGTTTCATTCCATTCCAAATAGCATCAACCACACTCTTTTTTTCAAGGAGTTCAACCAGTTCCTCCTTTGACAACCCCTCTCACACTGGGACAGGTAATATGAAACGAGCTGGGAAATATGAATTACTGGAACAAATCGGCACTGGCGGAATGGGAACGGTTTGGAAAGCGTTCCACCCCAGATTTGAAAAGTATGTCGCGGTGAAAGAAATTCTGGCACACAGTGCCAATGACCAGAGTGTCAAACAGCGGTTTGAACATGAGCGGCAAGTCTTAACGCAACTCCCCGAGCACCATCACCTGGTGTCGGTGCTCGATGCCTTTGAATGGCAGGGACGCTATTTTGTGGTGATGGACTATATTGAGGGTCATACCCTGCGAGAAATCATCTGCCTGGGACCAACCAGCCCTGAAACCGCCGTTGAATTATTCAAACCCGTTTTAACCGGGTTACTGGCACTTCATCAGGCAGGATTTGTCCATCGCGATTTAAAAGCCGAAAACGTCATGGTTGGTCTCGATGGGAGCGTGGTGATCATTGATTTTGGACTGGCCGAATCAATCACCAGTCCCCCGCAAAACCAGCTTGGGACAGCCAAATACACGGCACCAGAATTAATTGATCCTCAGAAAAACCGTGGGGCAGATCGGGTTCAAGCTGATTTATATGCGGCTGGGATTCTGGCTTATGAATTGATCGTAGGCGAGAAACGGTTTCGAGATACATTCCGCCAGATCTATCGCGGAAGTTCCGACAGTCTCAATCAGCGATGGCTGGAATGGCACTGTAATTTCAACACCGAAGCGCCGGTCCTCCACGAAATTGACCCACACATACCAGTATTTCTTTCCAGAACGGTTGAGAGTCTTATGGCGAAACACACCAACAATCGTTTTCGATCCGCCAGTGATGCCTTGCGTGCGCTTGGGCACCGTCCAGGGCCTGAGCAAAATACAACCACTCATTCAAGATCTGCCCGTAATGAACCCTCCAGGCAGCGGGTCACGGCTGATCAAAATGTCAGGATTGGTTCACTTCGATCAACCACATTTCACTCTGTTTCACCAACTCTGTCACGCCCCTCCAAATCAAGGTTCTTTTCCTCTGCCCCGCAATGGCTGGTGTGGGCCGTTGGGGCTGTTTGGATCACGCTGGTCACCATTTGCATCGGGCTGATTTTCCTGGCCGACCCGGTGGGCTTTACTGTAACGGTTCAGGGCGCACCGCCTGGAAGCACCGTGCTGGTAGATAATGCCCCGCGCGGCATCAGTTTTTACAATGGAACGCTGGTGGTGGCAGGAGTGAAATCTGGCAACCGGGCACTTCGGGTTGTCTGTGCCGGATATGGTGAATTCACCACCACTGTGGTTGGTCAGGATGGCCAGAATCAGGTGGTGGACGCCAAACTCCAGGCCCAGCCAGCCAGCCTGGCCAATGAAATCGAATATCAGGGGCCAATGGTTTATATCCCGGCGGGTGAGTTCCAGTTAGGAAGCAACGATCACCAACCCAATGAAAAACCGGCCCAAAAGGTGACCCTGCCAGCTTATTACATTGATAAACTTGAAGTTACCAATGACCAGTACCGTCGGTTTTGCGAGGCCACCCGTCGAGCATTTCCAACCAATCCCTGGTGGAATGAGACCTATTTTCTCGGTAGCCCGAACCTCCCGGTTGTCGGTATTACCTGGGACGATGCCCGCGCCTATGCAGAGTGGGCTGGAAAACGCCTGCCAGATGAAATCGAATGGGAAAAAGCAGCGTCCTGGGGGCGTAATGTAACGGTGAAAAATATCTGGCCCTGGGGTACGACCTTTGAACCCAGCCGGGCAAATGCCAGTTCAACCAGCCCAATCCAATCTGGAGCAACCCCAGGAAATACAAGCGCTTATGGAGTACTGGACCTGGCCGGAAATGTAGCTGAGTGGACAGATTCAGACTATCAGCCTTACCCCGGTAACATTCAGCCGGATCCGAATTTCGGCAGCAAAAACAAAGTGGTACGCGGTGGAAGTTTTCGAGGTGGGGCAGAAGACACCCGGACGTCGCGACGACTGTTCCATACTCCTCAGTTTCAAAAGAGTGACCAGGAAGAACGAAGCTGGTTGATTGGGTTCCGATGTGCCATTTCAGCCGATGACCCCCGACTGGCCGAAGTACTGAAAAAGACCCGGTGACACTGGTTTAACTCTCAAGCACAAAAGGCTGATTCCATTTGATTTCCTTCAATTGATGAGACGTGTCTATGCAATTTCGTGGCGAGAAATTTCTTCAAATCGCGGTTCTCTTCCTGGTCTCAGGGGTATGTGCCCTTACCGGCAGAGGGCTTCCCTGTCAGGCTCAATCCAACTCAGATACCCTGGTGTGGAGCAAAGCCAACGCCAAAAAATCAGTACCTCGGCCAGCCCGGGCCCGGCCAAAAGTCAAAGCACCGCTGCCGCTGAGGCTGGAACTGCAACTTTTGAAAAAGATGCCAGATGGACGCGCTGAAACCGTCAATCCGTTATCCACTTTTTTTACTGACGATCAGATACGGATTTGGGTACGGCCAAACCAGGACGGGTATCTCTATGTTTTTAACCACAGCGAAACACCTGATGGTCGCCCGGTCAATCAACCTCAGTTGATTTACCCAGACTCACGACTTGATAGTGGAAGGAATTTTTTGCGTCAGGGTCAGGAATACAACCTTCCGGGTTCCTGCCTGGATGGGACCCATCCTGACGAATGCTGGTACACCATCACGCCACCAGTTGGAAATGAAGTATTTACTATCGTTTACAGCCGTGAGCTTCTGTTGAGCCTGGTTGACCGCCAGAGTGGCATCAACCAGCAACAGGTCCTGGAGGAACTGGTTCAGATCAACACACCCTTTGTGCGTCGAACCAGTGGCAGCTCGAATGGAAGAAATTTTGAACAACTGTTTTCCATCTTTATTACGTCAACGAACCCAAACAAGCGGGCTGAGTTGATTGAACGCTTTCTTATAAAGCATCAGTAATCTCAGTTTGTAGTCAGAGGTCAATGCTCAGGCTTTTCAGGGTTGATGGCAGCTAGAGACTGCGGGAAATACATATTTTTCAACTCTTTAGCCTCTTGTGCATACAAGAGCAGGTCATTCAAAAAGAAGAGCGGCGGAAGAAGGTTTTTGATCAGTTTCGTTCCTGCGAAGAATAGACATTATCGGGGTTCACCATTTTCCCAAAGTGGAGCTTCCTCGCCGTGGCAACCACCCGCTCACACGGGTGGTACTGACTTGGTGACATCCTTTTTTCGATGGCCTGGTTTATCTCCGAGAAATCAATTTAGAAAGCAACTTGCCCTAAAACAACCGCCCGCAGCACCGTGAAATCAATTCCAGAGAATTTCCCATCTCCACGGCTACCATTGAGGTTCAAGGGGAAAACATCCCCAGCCAGGGCCTGACGGGCATCAAATTGTTTCTGTCCTAACACCACAGACTGCAATTCATTGACGTCACGCTCGTCAACAAGTCCATCCCGATTGATGTCACCTAACACCACAAATTCAGGGAAGGTCGAGGCCGGGTTGTTGGGGTCACTTGAATTTTGAGCAAAGGCTCGGGTGTTGGCATCCGGCTGGCCAGGAACTCGAACGGTAATAAACCCATTCACATTGCCTGAGCCACCAGCCGAATCAGGGACGGTCACCTCAGCCTGAGTTGGTGAAAAGACCGTTACCTGGGGTGACCGGATTTGCAAATCACCACCGAAATAGACTTCCGTCGCACCCGGCACAAACCCAAATCCATTTATGAGAATTTTTCCTCCGGATTTTGCAGCCAGTGGGAAAAACTGTGAAACCCCCAGATTGGTTGGGACCGGAGGTGTGGCACTGGCCACATTAGTATAGTCTGACTCGCCAACCCCATTGGTGGCTTTGACTCGATACCCATATTCAACGCCCGGTGTCAGACCGCTATTGCTAAACCGAACAACATCAGCGTTGGTTGTGGCCAGGATGGCAAACTGGCCAGTGGTAGTCCGCCGCTCAATGACAAACCCCGCTTCGTTGTCGCTGTTGTCGTTCCAGGAAAGATCAATCTGGACAGAAGACGCGGCCCCAGCCGTCAATCCAGTTGGCGCGGTTGGTCGAGTCTGAGGTTTATTGACCACCAGTTGGAACCCGGCGCTGGCTTCAACACAGGGATCAGCCACCACCACCCGAACCGGATAGGTTCCAGGCTGGGTTGCTGAAACTGTCGTGACACGGACCGCACCACTGACAGTATCAACCGTCAGGGTTCCGCCTCCCGGCAAAGAAGTCGGGGTCACAGTCACTCGTGAAATATTGTTATTTCGGTCAGATGGTGGGGCAGATGGCGACTGTGTCGCCGAGCCTCCTTGAACCAGAGTCAGGTTAGAGTAACTACCGAGGGTCGGCCCAGCGTTCCCCGTCACGGTGACATTGAAGGTGGTCGAAGTCGTCAGCGGTGGCGCAACTGGAACGCCAGTGTCACTGACCGTCAATGAAACTGGATAAATGTTTGGGGCAACCGAGCAGGCGGCCTGCGCAAACGCCCGTACAGTACCAGCCGTGTTGACAACCCGGACTGAAATTCCAGCCGGAATATCTGAAAGCGAGACCTGCAAGGCAGCGGCGTCTTCCTGCTCATCGGTGGTTGTCGCCACATCAGCCCCATTTTCAGCACCTCCCTGGGAAACAGTCACGCCTCCAATCGTTGTCAATAATGGAGCCGTGTTG
>DAOQNB010000030.1:0-18193 GCA_035335845.1 Acidobacteriota bacterium
ACCGGGTGACCAGATGATGTACGGGCGCGGTTGTTTTGAATCAGGCGTTCCTTCACCCTCCGAATTCTCCAATGACTGTTTTTACTTACCCGGCATTTGCCAAAATCAATCTTTTTCTCAAAGTTCTTGGACGTCGCCCAGATGGTTACCATGAACTTCTCACGCTGTTTCAGACGGTTTCACTGGCTGATCGCCTTTCTTTTGAACGACTCGATACACCTGACGTGCAGCTTACGTGCTCACGACCGGATCTGGCGGTGGATGAGAGCAATCTGGTGCTGCGGGCCGCACGGGAACTTCAGCGGGCAACTGGGTGTCGTGCCGGGGCGCGCATTCACCTGGAAAAAAATATTCCACTAGGGGCGGGGCTTGGCGGCGGAAGCAGCGATGCGGCCACGACATTGATGGCATTGCAGCACCTCTGGCAGGTGTCGCTCCCTACCGCTGAGTTGCACACGATAGCCGCCGGGCTGGGGGCAGATGTTCCTTTTTTTCTGGTTGGCGGGACGGCTGCCGGCACCGGTCGTGGGGATCTGATTGAGCCGGTGCCTGATTTTGAATGGCCGCATCTGTTACTGGCCAACCCGGGTGTTGAAGTTCCCACGGGGAAGATCTTTCGCCTTTTGAAAGTCGAGTTGACAAGCCCAGACTCAGTACGTATACTGCCCGCTTACTTTTTTCAGCCCCCATCCTTCCTGCCGTCTCTGTACAACACACTTGAGGAAATCGTTTTTCAGGAGTTCCCGATTGTGGCCCGAGTCTGGCAGGAAATGAACGGTTCAGGTGCGCTCAGTGCCCGGATGTCAGGAAGCGGGGCGACTGTTTTTGGGGTTTTCCCAGATCGGGAAACTTTGGAGACAGCGCATCGACAGTTACAAGCACACCACTGGCACCTGTGGCCTTGTCAGACCATCAACCGCGCTGAGTTTCAAGCCTTTTTCTCCCATCCCCAAATTTCAGAACGCTGAAAGAAGTACTGGTTTGCCTTCTTTGCTGGCGGGTCGTCCAATGGTAGGACATGCGGCTTTGGACCGTAGAATCGGGGTTCGACTCCCTGCCCGCCAGCCAATTTATCCTGTGCGACAGCATCTGTTCCCAGTCACACTGCCAGGGAATTCCTCTCTCAGCAAGACTGGTGACAATGATGTCAGAGTTTTGGCGCTCCTCCCTTTAACTCGACCGCCTGTGTTGGAAGGGCACGTGTTACCGGGCCGCGGCGCCGATTTTTTTGGTGGCAACTGTTTATGCGGGTCTTCTCTGGAAACGCAAATCGACCATTAGCTGAAGAAATTTGCCGGCACCTGGGCATTCCGTTGGGCGAAGCCAATACCTCACGGTTCAGTGACGGAGAGTTTAACTATCAGATTAATGAAAACGTGCGTGGAGCTGACGTTTTCCTGGTTCAGCCAACCTGTCCGCCAGTCGATGCCAGCGTGATGGAATTGCTGATTATGATTGATGCATTCCGTCGGTCGTCGGCTGATCGAATTACGGCTGTGATTCCCTATTACGGCTATGCCCGAAAAGATCGCAAAGACCGTCCACGCGTGCCAATTTCAGCCAAACTGGTCGCGAACTTGATCACCAAAGCCGGAGCTGATCGGGTTTTGACCATGGATCTGCATGCTGGCCAGATTCAGGGGTTTTTTGATATTCCAGTCGATCATATTTTTGCGGCACCGGTGATTTTAGAGTACCTGGCCAACAAGAATATTCCAGACCTGGTTGTGGTGGCCCCGGACGCTGGCGGAGTTGAACGGGCTCGTGCCTATGCCAAACGGTTAGGTGTTGATCTGGCCCTGGCTGACAAGCGTCGTGAAAAAGAACGCGCCAATTTTGTTGAAGTGATGAACATTGTTGGCAACGTCAATGGTCGGAATGTGGTGATTGTGGACGATATGGTTGATACGGCTGGATCCCTGACCCAGGTGGCTGGAGCCCTCCGGGAAAAAGGCGCCCAGGGCATTTATGCCTGCTGTACACATGCGGTGTTGTCTGGACCAGCGATGGACCGGATTGCCGCATCACCGATTAAGGAAGTAGTGGTTACCAACTCTATCCCCCTGCGGGTGGTGGATGAGGCACAAAAAATTAAACCGCTGAGTGTTGCCAAGTTGCTGGCTGACGCCATTAAATCGATTCATAACTCAACTTCGGTCAGCAAATTATTTATCTAAACGACCTGTTGGACTTCGCCGGAGACAGGCCGCATGTAAGGAGTAGTTTTGTCATGATTTCTGATGTCACGCTGAGTGCTGAACCTCGAACCAAAACCGGCTCGACCGAGTCCCGCCGCATGCGGCGCGAAGGGGTTGTCCCGGTAAGTGTTTACTCTGGTGGTCAGGACGCGGTTTCCGTCCAGGTCAATGCCCGTCAGTTGGCGGCATTGCTGCGTTCGGAAGAAAAACGAAGCTCAATTTTTTACCTTGAGATTGCTGGAAAAGAAAAAACACCCGTCCGAATCAAAAACTTACAATTGCACCCGGTTCGCGGAAACGTCCTCCATGCCGATTTTCTGTGGGTGGATCTGGCCGTCAGCCTGAAGGTAAAAGTGCCGATTCGGCTGGTTGGCGATGCTGAAGGGGTCAAACTTGGGGGCACCCTCGATCACGGCGTGCGCGAAATCACCGTGGAATGTTTGCCGGCTGATATTCCAGCCCACATTGATGTCACGGTGACCAAACTCAAGATTGGTGACCAGTTGCTGGCCAGTGATGTCGTGCTCCCAAGCGGAGTCCGCCTGGTGAGTGATCGTCATCAAAAGATAGCGGTGGTCAGCGCTGCCCGTGCGCAATAATTCCTTAACTTGAAATAAGCTGTGAAAATTCTGGTTGGGTTAGGAAATCCAGGAGACAAATACCTCCACACGCGCCATAACGTTGGGTTCATGGTGATTGACCGACTGGCTGCCGAAGCTGGCCGTACCGTGAAACTGAACGAATGTGAAGCCCTTACCGGACGCATTACCCTGGCCGGCGAGCCAGTTTTACTGGTAAAACCCCAGACCTACATGAATTTGAGCGGGCAGTCGGTGGCGCAACTCTGCACCAAATATCAGGCAGACCCGGCTGACGATTTAATGGTAGTGGTTGATGATATTTCACTTCCGTTTGGCAAACTCCGACTGCGGCCAAAAGGCAGCGCTGGTGGACACAACGGTCTGAAATCACTCATTGCGAGATTGCACACTCAAGAGTTTTCACGCTTACGGGTAGGTATTTTACCTGAACATCCAGTTGGGAATCTGGCTGATTTTGTCCTGGCGGCTTTTACCAGTCGCGAGCGCGAAGGGCTGGAAGACATCCTCAGTCAAAGTTGTCGGGCTGTTGAACTCTGGGTGGCTCAAGGCATCGAGCCAGCAATGGCACAGTTTAATGGGCAGGGAATCGAACCTGCTCCTCAATCAGGGAAGTGAAGCGAATGAAGAATGAAGAATGAACAACCCCAGTGGATTGAATTCTTAATTCTTAATTCTTAATTCTTTATTCAATTTTGCTCCCTCCCTTGCTTCCGTTTTTTGCGAACGATGTTCGTCAGACGGAGGCTTTGGCTGTTACAGCTAAATCCAGAAGGAGTTTTTGTTGTGAGTTCGAACCGAATTTTTGAAGTGATGTTTATCCTTTTTCCAGGTTTGGAAGAGGAAGAAATTGATAAAATTATCAACCAGTTGACCCACGTGATCAGTGATAAAGGCGGGAAAGTCGCCAAAACCGACAAAATGGGCCGCCGCCGGCTGGCATATGAAATTCGCAAGGGAAATCAGACCTTCCGCGAAGGGTATTACGTGCTGCTGACTATCGAAGGCAGCGGGGCTGAAATTGCGGAAACCGAGCGTCGGTTGCGTGTGTTGGATCCGGTGATTCGCTACCTGACCGTTCGCATTGATGAAGACCTGAAACGAGCCAAAAAAGTTCAGGATCATCGTTCGTCAAAAACCACCCGCCGATCACAGGGTGGCGATGATGCTGACCTCGATGATGCAAATGCGTAATGCTGCGCTGATGCGGCAAAGTTGGTTCCCGCCGCAGGCATGGGAATGAAAAATGAAGAATGAAGAACCAGAATGCAATGACCTGCCTGATATTCAGCCGGCATCGCGTTTTCATCATTCATACTTCGTGATTGCAAACACGTGCTCTGGGCTGGCGGTGAATTTCCTGGTTGTCGGTCAATCTGGTTGACCGAATTCTCTCAGAAGCGAGAAGCTCTGAACGTAAGGGTGATGTGTCATGGCTACGATGGAATTGTTACTGAAAGTCGATGTTGAAAACCTTGGAACCCGCGGTCAGATCGTGCGCGTCCGTGCCGGGTATGGGCGGAACTACCTCCTGCCTCGCAGCCTGGCGGTCGAAGCCACGCCGACCAACGTCAACCTCATTGAACGTCAACGGCAGCATTTGCTGAAACTTGCCGCTCAGGAACTGGCCACTGCCAAGACCTCAGCCGACCAGTTAACCAGCACCACGTTGACTTTTGCCCGGAAAGTCGGTGCTCACGGCCTGCTCTATGGTTCAGTGACCGCCATGGATATTGCTGAAGCGCTCAAAGCTCAGGGCACGGAAATTGAACGTCGGAAAATCCTGTTGAAAGACCCGATCAAAGAACCGGGTGAATATGAAGTGGCGGTCAAACTCCACGCTGAAGTCAAACCGTTGCTCAAAATTGTGGTTGTTCCAGAAGAAACGTCCACAACACCAGAAGCAGCCGCAAAATAGGTTGACTTTAACCTGTTGAAAACTCGATAGATCTTTTGAGAGCGAAATGTTGCCTGTCCCAGGCAACGTCTCGCTCTTGCTGTTTCTGGCACGGCTCATTACAGTGTGTTTTGGTGGATGCTTTGAGCAAGATCGCAAACCCGTGGCACTTGCTCTTCAGGTTGCACACCCCAACGTGACCTGATGCCGGTCTTTAATCCACTTTCCCCAATCATAGAGTTACAGGTAGTCTCATGGCCAAAAATGCGCCCAATCCGAATCCAATGCTTGACCGTTCTTTGCCTTCAAGTATTGAAGCCGAACGGGGTGTGATCGCATCAATCTTGATTGATAATGCCCTGTGTTATCAGGCAATTGAACTTCTCAAACCAGAGGAGTTCTTTCGTGATAGTCACCGCCGCATCTATGAAAAAATGATTGTGCTGGCTGAGCAGCGAATGCCGATTGACCCGGTCACACTCCAATCCGCACTTGCCCGGGCGGGCGAACTGGAGCAGGTTGGCGGCCTGGCCTTTCTTACGAGTTTTCTGGACGGTGTCGGGCATTCTTCCAATGTCGAATCCTATGCCCGGATTATCAAAGGCAAGGCCATGCTGCGTCGGATGATCAGTGTTTGCCAGCAGGGGATCGCTTCGTGTCTGGACCAGGAAGATGACCCTGAAAGCATCGTTGATCAAATTGAAAAGCAGATTTTTGACATTGGGGAAGACCGGATTCGTGCCGGGTTTGTCTCGGTGGCAGAAGTCGCCGGACCTGAGTTGCAACGCATCGAAGACGCTTCAAAACGCTCGGCTTTGTTAACCGGGTTGATGACCAATTTTGTGGAATTTGACCGATTGACCAATGGGTTGCAAAACTCGGATCTGGTCATCATTGCCGCCCGACCCTCGATGGGAAAAACCAGTTTTTGTTTGAATCTGGCTGAAAACATTGCCATTCAAGGCAGCAAATCGGTTGGAATTTTCTCGCTTGAAATGTCGAAAGAATCACTTGTCACGCGCATGTTGTGTTCCCAGGGCCGGGTTGACGCCCAGCGGATGCGCGGCGGATATCTCAACAAAGATGAATGGAAAGCGCTGGGCGAGGCGCTGCAGGTTCTGGCTCAAGCTCGGATTTTTATTGACGATGCGCCAGGCATTACCGTCATGGAAATGCGCGCTAAAGCCCGACGGTTGATGTCCCAGCATGGACTGGATTTGTTGATTGTGGACTATTTACAGTTGATTCGCGGCAAGGGGCGGTTTGAAAATCGCCAGACGGAAGTGTCGCAAATCTCCCGTGACCTCAAAGCACTGGCCAAAGAACTCAACATCCCGGTCATTGCCTTATCCCAGCTTAGCCGGGCTTCGGAAACCCGCTCTGATCACCGACCACAGCTTTCGGACCTGCGCGAAAGCGGATCAATCGAACAGGATGCCGACGTGGTTGGTTTTATCTATCGTGACGAAGTGTACAATGCAACCGAAGAAAATGCCGGATTGGCCGAACTCATCATTGCCAAGCAGCGCAACGGCCCAACTGGAACGGCAAACTTTGTTTTTATCAAAGAATTTACCCGCTTTGATAATCCCTGGCGCGAGTAGTGAATTGTTGGGGCTGAAGACGGTGGGTTGAAGAAAGTGGGCTGAAGAAGATGGGCTCAGGGCTTGGGGCTCAGGGCTGAAGAAAATTGGGTGTTTCAGCCCCAAGCCCAATGTCTTCAGCCCCAAGCCCGATGTCTTCAGCCCAATGTTTTTAACCTGACTCACTTCATTTCCCCAAAATATTGGGCTCAGGGCTTGGGGCTCAGGGCTGAAGAAAATTGGGTGTTTCAGCCCCAAGCCCAATGTCTTCAGCCCCAAGCCCGATGTCTTCAGCCCAATGTTTTTAACCTGACTCACTTCATTTCCCCAAAATATATGGCCAAAAAACTCTTCATCGTTGACGGCATGGCGCATATCTACCGCGCTTTTTTTGCAGTTCGCGGACTGGCAACCAGCACTGGCATTCCAACCAATGCTGTTTTTGGGTTTATCTCGATTCTGCGCAAAGTGATCGGTGACTATAAACCTGACTACATTGTGGTCGCGATGGACTCAAAAGAACCGTCGTTTCGGCAGGAACTCTATGCCGAATACAAGGCCAACCGCGAAGTCATGCCTGAAGATTTGCAAACGCAGATTCCCTACATTTTCAAAGCCTGCGACGTGCTGGGCGTGACGACGGCCCGGGTGTCAGGTTTTGAGGCGGATGATTTGATCGGAACCTTAGCCCGCAAAGCCACCGAACAGGGAATTGATACCGTGATTGTGAGTAATGACAAAGACATGACCCAGCTTGTCAATGATCACGTTTCAATTCTCCGGCTGGATAATAAAAGCGGAAAAATGATCCTCTGTGGGAAAGCTGAAGTGGTTGAATGGATGGGAGTTGAACCGGAAAAAGTCGTTGATGTGCTGTCGTTATGGGGCGATAGCTCTGACAACATTCCCGGAGCCCCCGGCATTGGGGAAAAAGGCGCCGTTCAAATTATTCAACAGTTTGGGACACTGGACGCTGCGCTGGAAGGTTTTGCCGAGGTCAAGCGTCGTGTGTATAGCGAATCGCTCCGCGATCATCGTGACCGGATTTTGCTGGCCAAACAACTGGTGACGATCCACCAGGATGCACCAGTGGATCTTGATTTGGCGGCAGTGGCCGCGCGTCCGCCAGATACGGCGGCGGCGTATGCGCTCTTTGCCGAACTCGAATTCAAAGCCCTGATGCGGGAATTTTCCGCCGGCGCCACTGCCGCACGGGCGGCTGCACCTGTGCAAACCATTGAAGTCAAACGGACTTATCGCCAAATTTCCAAAGCCGATGAAGCCCTGAAATTTATTGATAGCCTGTTTGCCCACGATAGCTTTGCGATTGCGGTTGACGAGCAGAACGGTGCATTTGGCGGATGTTCGGTTTCGCTGGGACCAGGGCAGGCAGTGAAGCTTGACCAGGAACTGATTCTCAACTCGCTTCAAGTTGGTGAAGCCCTGGCCGAAATGCTTGAAAATGGACTGGTTACCAAACAGGTTCACGATGCAAAGCGTGCGCTCTATACGTTGAACCGGCCTCTGCACGCCTATGGACCAGGCGAAGATTTGCTTTCCCAAACCGTCGAAGGCTTGCCGTTTGGGAAAAAGGTTCGGTTTGAAGGGCTCAACGATGACGTGATGCTGGCTGCGTATTTGCTCAATGCCAATCTCAAACAGGAAGAGTATGCCCTGCCGGCGCTGGCTTTGAATTACCTTGGTGTTGGCGAAACAGAGTTTAAAGACCATGATCCGGCTGATTTAACTTCCCGACTGGCACGGATGCTCCGTGGACGGCTGGAAATGGACGAACTAACCAGCATTTATGAGACGATGGAATTACCGCTGGTTGATGTGTTGTTTGATATGGAATGTGCTGGGGTGAAAATCGACCCGCAGCCGCTGACAGACCTGGAAAAGGAAATCCACGTGGCTCTGGATCGGCTGACGGGTCAGATTCATAGCCTTGCCGGACAGGAATTCAACATCAATTCGCCGCAACAGGTTGGGGAAATCTTTGAAAAGCTCAACTATGACGTGTCGAAGAAAACGACCACTGGAAAGATTTCGACCAGTGCTGAAGTGCTCGAAGAACTGGCCGAAACCTATGAATTGCCACGACTGATTTTAGAATTCCGCGAATATGAGAAACTGCTCAATACCTATGTGACTGTTTTGCCACGTATGGTCAACGGTCAGACCCATCGGCTACACACAACCTTTAACCAGGCTGCAACCGCAACCGGTCGGCTGTCATCCACCAAACCGAACCTTCAAAATATACCAATTCGAACCGAATTTGGACGCCGTACTCGCCGGGCATTTGTGGCCGAAGACGGAAACATCCTGATTGCGGCTGACTATTCACAGATTGAACTTCGCTTGCTGGCTCATATCACGGGTGACCCGGTGATGACCGAAGCGTTTCTGCACAACGAAGACATTCACACCAAAACTGCGCGTGCGGTGTTTGGTGCACAAACACCGGAAGAACTCAAACAGGCTCGGCGGCTGGCCAAGGCGACCAATTTTGGTATTGCCTACGGCGTCGGCGCTTTTGGTTTGGCCCGCAACGTTGGGATTAGCCGCAAGGAAGCCAAAAAAGCGATTGATAGCTACTTTGCGACCTATCCCGGCATCAAGCGCTATATGGAGGAAACACCGGAAAAAGGACGTGAAACCGGGTATGTTCGCACGATGTTTGGACGGATGCGGCGCTTTCCAGATTTGACCAGTCGGAATTACACCGTGCGTTCACGGGCGGAACGCGAAGCAATCAATGCTCCGATTCAAGGGGCCGCGGCTGATTTGATGAAACTGGCGATGATTCGCATTGCCGAACAGTTCAAAACCGAAGACCTGAAAACCCGGATGCTGCTACAGGTTCACGACGAAATCCTGTTTGAAGCACCCAAAGATGAAGCCGAACACGTGGCCACAATCGTCAAAGAAACGATGGAAACAGTTCATCAACTGAACGTTCCTCTCGTGGCTGAAGTCCACATGGGCGACAACTGGCTGGATGCGAAGTAGGGTTCCGGGGTTCTGGCCAGGACCCTGGGCTTTGCACCACGGCTATTACACAACGACCCTTCGGGCCTAAAACCTCTCCTCCTGGCGCTAATAAAACCCTATGCTGTACACTCAAATACTCACCAAATTACTGATTTTGCTGGTTGTGGCAACAGGCATGGTGTGTGTTGTGGCTGGTGAGTCGGTGTTTGCGGGGGCAGGCCCTGTCGCTGAAAAGAAAGACGAGCGTGACGAACCACAATTGACATTGCGGCGCATTCGAGTGGAGAAATTGCGGATTCGAACGGCAGACCTGATTGCCAGTGTGGATATTCTCAATCCAAAATCAGCCGTGACCATCAAAAATCTCAAATTTAATGTCAAACTCAACGGGGTGCAGAGCGGTGTTGGGGAATACGAAGACACACTGAAGCTTCCATCCAAATCAACGCTTTCGATTGATTTACCGCTAACGGTTGATTTAATGGCGCTTCCGGAAGTTGGCCTCAATGGTTTGCTGGATGGCGCCCAGCTTGAATATGAAATCCGTGCGGAATTTGACGTACCTGTTTTATTCTTCAAAAAACACGTTGAGCGAAAACTCAGAGGAACGGTTCCATTAGAATCCCTGGCGCCAAAGCTCGATTTGCCGGAACTTGATCTGCCGCGTATTGAGTTGCCACGCCTGCGAATCCCCCGAATTGACTGGCCCTGATCTTTTCAAAGGGTGGATCAATATTTCATCACCCCCCGCGCATCGCGCAAATTGTATGGCTCGAAAAAAATTTCGCATGGGTCACACCAACCGGCGTGAGCCAGAGACCGAACGCTCTTTCTTTGAACACATGTTCACCCGCGACAACCACCAGACCCTTGACCGGCGAGAGGTACTGGATCTGGTTCGTGGCGGCGAAGACAGCGAAGTTGAGTTTAAAAGCCGGTTCAGCAATCCCGAAAAAATTGCGGCTGAAATTGTGGCACTCGCCAATACTGGTGGTGGTGCGATTTTATTTGGCGTGAGTGATACCTGCCGGATTGAGGGCCTCGACAATGCCGACCGGGTTGAGGAAGAACTCCGCGAAGTCTGTGCGCACGACATTATTCCGCCGATCCATCCCTATATGGACAAAGTGTCGTTTGACAATGGCCGGCGGGTGCTGGTGCTCGAAGTTGACGACCGGCGGGCGCCGCACACCACCCGCGACCAGAAATTCTATATCCGGGTTGGCTCCGTCAAACGCGAAGCCGAACTCGACGAAATCCCCGAACTTTTCCGTCGCTATCGCCCAACTCATTTCGAGCAAATCCCGTGGTTTCCAGCCTCGATTGATGATATTGACGAATCGCTGGTCTGGGCGTATGTCAAAGCCGTACAGGGAGATACCGGGAAACTTCCGGCAGGGTATCCGACGGCGATGGTGTTGCAGGATATGCAACTGGCAATTACCCGAGCCGATGAATACATCCCGAATTTGATTGGGTTGTTGCTGTTTGGCAAAAGCAAAAGCGTGGCACGGCTTTTCCCGCGAAGCCGGCTGGTTGCGACACGGTTTTCAGGCGATGCAGTCACCGACCCGATTGTTGAACAGGTTGCCTTTACGGGAAACATTGGAACGCTTTCGGAATATGCCGAAGGCTTTTTGAATCGCTACGTTGATTTGACCGACCAGCCGCTCTATCGCAAAAGCGCTTCGCACCAGGGGCCAACCAGCCATCGCCGGGCCAACTATTCCCGCAAAGCCGTGATGGAAGCCGTGACCAATGCGCTGGTGCATCGGGATTACAGCGCCCGTGAGGAGTGCATCCGACTGGTGGTATTTGATCGGCGGATTGAAGTTGCCAACCCGGCCTTTGCCAAAGGGTTACCGCGCAAAGCCGTGGAACTCTATGGCGTGAGCTTCCCGACCAATCCCCGGTTGAAAGCCTTTATGAAAAATGAAGCCTATGGCGCCACAATCCATCACGGAGGGCTGCCGATGATCCGCCGCGAGATGCACCACTTCACCCGCCGAGAACCGAAAATCTCAATTCACGCGGCTGAATTTCAGGTTGAGATTTTTGGAGCGTAAGGGGGAATGAAGAATGAGAAGTCAGTACCACCTGTGTCAGTGGGTGGGCTGAGGATGAAGGATTGAGAATAAAGAGCTAACTGATAGTTAAAAAATGGAATGCGGCTTTTGATCACCTAACGATTGAGAGCCGCATTTTTATATTTGAGGAAAAGTGCTTCAATATCATCATCATCTTCTCCCGAACCCGTCCGGTATACATCGCCTGTTTCTCGGTCCACCAAAATCGGACCACTTCCAGCCGTCAAAACTTCCTGAAGCCCCCACGTTGTATTTTCCCAACATTTGTCAGTAAAGACAAAAAACGCCTCATATTCCAGATGCCAGGTTTCATCGAGGAGAATCAGAACTGTTTGTGAACGATAAGGTTCCAGTCGCTCTCTGGCATCTGGTTTTTGTTCAATGAACCAATCCAAAGCGCGGTTTTGCTCTTGGTGAAAAGTTTTTGAATACTGCTCCAGATATTTCCTGGCACGTTCTTGTGCTGCTTCCAAATTGAGTTTCATCCTGGATTGCTCCAACCGACTGAGAAGGGTTTGTCCTTCTGGCCCTCTTTGATGGATCTGCGCTTTTTAAACACCAGTTCAATATCTTCGTCCTCTTCCACTGTAAACGGGTAGTACACCCGGCCAGTCGCTCGATCAACGAGGATTGGTCCCCCGCCTCCCAGAAATGTTTCCTTTGGTCCGGTTGGTGTTTCTTCCCAGCAGTTGAATGTCAAAAGAAAGAAGTCTTCATACTCCAGATGCCAGGTTTCATCGAGAACAAAGTGAATTAGGCGGAGAGAGGGACGATCAGATTGCTGATCAGACTTTGGACTGTGGGCCTGAAACCAGTTTGCCTCTTCGAGATTGGCAGCATAGCCTTTTTCACAGTGTTCCAGATATTTCCTGGCACGTTCTTGTGCTGCTTCCAGATCAAGTTTCATCAAATTGCTCCGAATAAAAAAATAGCCGAACAATGCTTCTTCAGGCTCTGTTCGGCTGTTTTTTTAACCTTTCGATGATCTGTGTCCTGCCACAAAGTATCGCGATTGAGGAGTTGGTCGATTTGTGGGGACACTCTGGTTTTCAAGGCTACGGACTACTCACTACTGACGAACACTAAAACGCTTCGTTAAACGCCACTTCGCCGGTGACGCCGACCTGATAGGCCGAGACGCGGCGTTCAAAGAAGTTCGCCAGTTCTTGAACGTCCTGCAAGTCCATAAATGGAAATGGGTTGCGGGCGTGGTAGCGGATCGGTAATTCCAGCATCGCCAGCCGCTGGTCGGCGACATATTCCAGATACTGACGCATATCACCAGTTGACAACCCGGCAACACCCTGGCTGAGCAGGTCCTGGGCAAACAGGGTTTCGCACTCAATCGCTTCGTCAATCATCCTGGCGATGCGTTCGCCGAGTTCTTCGTCAAAGAGTTCGGGTTCTTCCTGGCGAACAGTCTTGATGACTTCGAAGGCAAACATCATATGCGCGCTCTCGTCACGAAATACCCAGTTAGTGCCAGCAGCCAATCCGTGCAATAACCCCTTTGAACGCAAGAAATAAACATAGGCAAATGCCGCGAAGAAAAAGAGCCCTTCGATGCAGGTTGCAAAGCAAATCAGGTTGAGCAGGAATTGCCGGCGCTCTTCGACGGTGGTGAGCTGGTCCAGTTCCTGAATCGAATCCATCCAGCGGAAGCAGAACTGGGCTTTTTCGCGAATCGAAGGAATGTTTTCAATCGCCTTAAATGCCTGGGCCCGTTCGTCGTGGTCTGGAATGTAGGTGTCGAGCAGCGTCAGGTAGAACTGCACGTGCAGGGCTTCTTCATACAACTGACGGGACAGGTACATCCGGGCTTCCGGCGAATTGATGTGTTTATAGAGATTGAGCGCCAGATTATTGGCCACAATCGAATCACCGGTGGCAAAAAACGCGACCAGCCGGTTGATAAGGTGGCGTTCGGCGGGCGTCATGCGCGAGCGCAAATCAGCCAGATCGGTCGAGAAATCCACTTCGTCAACCGTCCAGGTGTTGCGGATTGCCTGACGGTACATTTCATAAAAAACCGGGTATTGCATTGGACGCAAGGTCAAATTTAATTGCGGATCGAGAAGCATGATGAATGTCTCCGGGAAAGAGAAAAACAGAGGATGAAGAATTGCTGTTTGGGTGACCGGTGCTTGGTGCTTGGTACTTGGTACTTGGTACCTGGTGCTTAGGAACCAATTCTTTCTAAGAACGAAGAACGAAGGGCCAAGCACGAAGCACCAAGCACAAATTGCTTTTCTACTGGCACGCTTCGCACGATTCCGGGTTCTCAAGCGAGCAGGCAATGGCCTTTGATTCGCTGACCGGTTGCGGTGCCACGGTTTCGGTTGTCGCTGAAACCGTCGTCTTGGCGATGCGGGTTGCCGGGCGTGACCGCAGGTAGTAGGTCGTCTTCAGACCTTTTTGCCACGCATAGAAATACATTGACGAGACCTTGCCGATAGTCGGGCTTTCGACAAACAGGTTGAGCGACTGGCTCTGGTCAATGAACGGTCCTCGGTCAGCCGCCATATCAATTAGCGACCGCATTGGGATTTCCCAGGCCGTGCGATAAATTTCGCGGATGTTGGCCGGGATTTCCTCAATGTCCTGAATCGAACCTTCGCTCATTTTGACTCTGGAGCGCATGGCTTCAGTCCACATACCCAGCTCTTTCAGGTCATTGACGAGGTATTTGTTGATTTGCAGGAAGTCACCAGAGAGCGTTTCACGTTTGAACAGGTTTGAAACTTGCGGTTCGATACACTCATAACATCCAGCAATTGAAGCAATTGTGGCTGTTGGAGCAATCGCCAGCAGCAGCGAGTTGCGCAAGCCGTGCTTTTTGATTCGCTCGCGGAGTGTGTCCCAGCGTTCGGTGTTTTCCGGAACAATACCCCAGGCATCAAATTGCAGTTCACCTTTGGCTGCGCGAGTTTCAGGAAATGCCTTGTGCGCTCCGAGTTTGGTCGCCAGATCGCACGAGGTTGAAAGCGCGGTGAAGTAAATTTCTTCCTGAATTTTGCGCGACAGGGCACGGGCTTCGGGTGCATCAAACGCCAGTTTGAGCTGGAAGAACACGTCGTGCAGCCCCATCACGCCCAGTCCAACCGGACGCCAGCGGGCGTTGGATTCGGCTGTGCTTCGAATCGGATAGAAGTTGATGTCAATCACCCGATCAAGCTGTTTGACAGCCAGCCGAACGGTCGTGGCCAGTTTTTCAAAATCAAATTTGCCATCCACCACGTGCCGGGCCAGATTGACTGAGCCTAGATTGCAGACGGCAGTTTCGCTGGCCGAAGTGATTTCAAGGATTTCAGTACAGAGGTTTGACAGATGCACCACGGCGCCGGGTTTGGCGGTCTGGTTGCAGGCTTTGTTGGACTTGTCTTTAAAGGTCATCCAGCCGTTTCCGGTCTGGGCCAGCGTGCGCATCATTCGACCATAGAGATCACGGGCCCGGACTTGCTTGTTATAGAGCTTTTCTTCTTCGGCTTTGGCATAAGCGGCTTCAAATTCTTCGCCAAACAAGTCGGTAAAGTGCGGCACAACCTTCGGGTCAAACAGCGACCACATCTCATCTTTTTCAACCCGCTGCATAAACAAATCAGGCACCCAGTTGGCCAGATTCAGGTTGTGCGTGCGGCGGGCTTCATCACCGGTGTTGTCGCGAAGTTCAAGAAATTGCTCAATATCCGCGTGCCAGGTTTCAAGATAGACGCAAC
This sequence comes from Acidobacteriota bacterium, assembly GCA_035335845.1. Classification (GTDB taxonomy): domain Bacteria; phylum Acidobacteriota; class Blastocatellia; order Chloracidobacteriales; family Chloracidobacteriaceae; genus JACQXX01. Next base: position 15,078 of record DAOQNB010000030.1, read on the forward strand.
ACGCGCCCTTGCGCTTCCCGCCGTTCTTCGCTAGAACGGCTGAAGTTAAGTAAGTCTCATCACCTTCAACCTTTAAGTCATGGACTTTAACCACAGGTGTAATTTCTTTGTGTTTGGTAATCCGAGACCAGACACAGCCATCCCAAATAAACCAGTTTTTCTTCGTAACTGGATGACAATCAACGAGTTCAGCAATTTCAGGAATGGCTGGGATCCGCAAATCAAAGGCTTTGGTCACACCTGTGAAGTAGGCGGTTGATCCATCTGACCGAATTCCCTGATGGGCATTTTCACGTTCGCGATATTGACCCGCCGCTGGAATACCGAGCCGCAGCAATTGATAGCGCAGTCCTTCAACCAGTTTTTGCGAAGTGTTGGTAAAGTAAATTTCTTTACCACGACTTACGCCGCCATCAGTTTCAATCAGACCCTGAATAAGTGCGCGGGTTTGTTGCGGAGGCAGGTGCGAAAACCGGCGGGCAATATGTTTTTGGCCGTTCTCGTCATACAGGTCTTCTCGCGTGAAGGGCAATGTTGACGCTCCGCTGCTGAGAAATCGTCCAGTGGTTGCTTCCCGAACGACCCCACGTCCTGCCGCCCACCGAATTTGCAGGTAATTTTCACCCCGACTCGTTTGCCAGTAGTGAATATTGGCATTGTTGAGGTATTGGCGAACAAACTCGATGTGTGTGTCAGTTAGTGGGTTTCCTGAAACTCCCCATTCATCATTGTCTTTTGCAAGATGACCATCACTGAGCAAGATTCCGTACATCCGGGCATCGTCTTCAGTGAATCCTGGAACTGGAACCACCTCAGTTGGAATGACTTGTGCCACGTAGTCGCCTTTTCGGAGTTGACCGGCTTCAACCCAGGCTGGAACGAATTTTTCACGCTCCAACTGTGACATCGTGCGCTCAAGGGATTGCTCCATCGGAATCCCCTGAATTGCCCACATTGGGTGACCAGCCGTGACTTTGATGGGAGAAATCGAGTGTTTGACTTTGATTTCAACCATTGGGTCACGTTGGAAATAGGTCATATGCTTGAGGACTTGGCGGTATTTTCCACGCTGGCCAAGGACCAGATCCCCAACTTTGATGTCTTTGATTTCCTTCGCCCCATGTGCAGTATAGACCAGCGTCTCTGGAGCAAAGCACTGGTTCACGGCTGCCACCGAAGCATCTAACGTCTTGAGCCACGGGACGATACCCTGGGAGTGGCCATTCGTTCCGCGAATCAATGACCCCTGGCTGCGCACTCGCGAATAAGCAATGCCGATACCGCCTGAGAATTTCGACAGGAGCGCAACGTCGGTGTATTTCTTATAAATTGCTTCGAGATCGTCTTCGGGGGAATCAAGCAGAAAGCACGATGAAAGCTGCTCGTGTTTGGTGCCGGAATTAAACAGCGTCGGAGAACTTGGGACATAGGACAGTGATGAAAAAAGATGGTACAGGTCAATCACATCCTTGACGGTTTCTGCCAGTCCGCAGGCCACACGCATAAAGAAATACTGTGGCGTTTCAATCACATCACGTTTGGTCGGATGCTTGACCAGATAGCGGTCATAGAGGGTGCGAATTCCAAAAAATTCAAATAATTCAGTTCGTTGCCCGGTAATCGCGGCATTGAGCTTGCGGCTATTGGCTGAGACAAATTCAGCCAGCCGGTCTGAAAAGAGCCCAAGCTTGTGACCAGCCGTGATGGATTGTGAAAACGAGTGAATTTCCTGATTCGTGACTTCTTTATCAATATAGGTGCCCAGCAACCGGGCGGCGAGGCGTGAGTATTCAGGTTCTTCGACAATCAGCGACGCGGCGGTTTGGATCGAAAGTTGATCAAGTTCCTTCGTGGTTGCGCCGTCATAGAGACCGCTGATGGTTTTGGTCGCAACCCGCAGGGCGTCAACATAATAGAGTCCATGGCAGCAGCGGCTCACCGCGCGCACAATTTTATTGACGTCAACCGGCTCAAACGATCCATTCCGTTTCCGCACGCGCATTCCAATCCCGGCTGGGGCATCAGCGTGGGGGTGCTTTGATTCGGCAGCTTTCATGGTGAGTTCTCCCAGATTTGAAGTTCGAAGCCTTGCGCGAGGACAAAAAAAAGGCCGTCCTGGCCTTGGTCCTGGTGCAAAATGGTCACACGTATCCCGTAGCAAACCCCTTGATCAAAAAAATTGTTTCCCGTGATAAATGAAAACGACGTGTGTGCCTTGAAAAAAAGAAAACGACGCAGGCACGCGCAAACCTCATCCTGGGTTTTTTGGTGAACGCAGATAAGGCTTTTTGGGGATTTTGTATGTCCTTGGGAGTTGTGTTTGATGCCCTGAATCTACTCAGCCAGGGCGAACCTGTCAAGGTTTTCAAGAAGGAAAAATACTAGATATTGTGGGCTGGATTTTTCTAGCTACAAGCCGTAGTTTCGACCAGAACGACCTGTGGAAAAGTCTGTGGAAAAGTCGGTAAGTTGTGGATTACGTTACAGGTGTCTGATCGGCCAGAGTGCGAAGCTGGCGGTAAACTTCTTCGGTTTTGTGGCGCGTTTCTTCGAAAGTTCCAGCCGAGTTGATCTCAAAGTCAGCAAATTTTCGCTTTTCTTGTGACGACATTTGCGCGTTGATGCGCTGTAAAGCCTCGGCTCGCGAGAGTTGATTGCGGTTGCGAAGCCGGTTGACCTGCAATTTTTTCGGACACCAGACCACGACGATTTTATCAAACCGCCGGTACCCTCCAGATTCAATCAACAAGGCGGCATCCACAATCACAATCGCCTTTGGGTCACGGCTGGCAATTTCGGCAAACTGGTGTTCCTGTTCGGCATGAACCCGTGGATGGACAATCGCATTGAGCTTTTGTCGGAGTTCGTCATGGCCAAAGATGATCGTCCCCAGTCGCTGACGGTTGAGTGTGCCGTCTTCATTGAGGACTGCCGGGCCAAAGGTCTCGACAATATCAGCCAGGGCTGGTGTTCCAGGCTCAACCACTGTGCGGGCAATCTGGTCTGAATCAAGCACATGGCAGCCAAGTTCGCGCAAATAGCTCGAAACGTGGGACTTGCCAACTGCAATGCTGCCGGTGAGGCCAACTTTAAGCATAGGAATCAGGGGCTGAAGA
>DAOQNB010000031.1:0-13864 GCA_035335845.1 Acidobacteriota bacterium
GGTCGAAGTTCGCAATGCCAGCGGGTCGGTGCAACTGGCGCATATCGGTGGAGATATTGAAGTCACTTCAACCAGTGGCGATGTGACGCTTTCAACTGAAATTGCCCAGGGAAACCGGTATCGCATCAAAACCACTTCTGGAAATCTGTTGATGATGGTGCCCGAGTCAGCCTCTGGTTTTTCCGTCAACCTTTCTTCATACACGGGCACGGTTGAATCCAACTTGAAATTGGAAGGCTCAACTTCGACCGAAAAGAAATTGACCGGCCAATATGGCGAAGGTCGCGGGGAAATCGTGCTTGATACCTTTAGCGGATCTGTCTCACTCAAGAAAGGCGCCGTCAAGAACCAGTCCGATTGTGGAAAAAAGAGCGAATAGCAAATCAGAAGAGCAAGTGGTAAGTGGATCATGTTGATGATGAAAGGTGGTCAAAATTGGCCACCTTCTTTTTTTATTGACCAGCGTGTGTTGAACGCCTCACTTTTCAAAAGGGTTGCTCTTTCAGTATTACCTGCGATAGTTTTGGCAGCCGCTTGATTCCTTCCAGCATTTCAAAACTACCAACCAGAGAGGACGCCGTTTATGGGTAACCCTGTGCCCGATGCGCCACATTCCGGCATCGAATCAGTTCTCAAAGAAGATCGTTTTTTTTCCCCCTCAACCGAATTTTCAGCCCAGGCCCACATCGGGTCAAAAGAAGCCTATGACCAGCTCGTGGCTGAAGGAGAACGGGATCCGGAAGGATTCTGGGCCCGGGCGGCTGAAGAGTTACACTGGTTTCGCAAGTGGGACACCGTTCTCAAATGGGAATATCCGCACGCCGGGTGGTTTTTGGGCGGCAAATTGAATGTGGCCTATAACTGCCTTGACCGGCATCTTTCTGGCCCACGCCGCAACAAGGCCGCCATTATCTGGGAAGGCGAGCCGGGCGAGATCAGAACCCTTACTTATCAGCAGCTTTATACCGAAGTCTGTCGCTTTGCCAACGTGCTCAAACGCCTGGGCGTGAAAAAGGGCGACCGGGTGGCGATTTACATGCCGATGATGCCCGAAGCTGCCGTCGCCATGCTGGCCTGTGCCCGGATTGGCGCTCCGCATACGGTTGTGTTTGCCGGATTTTCCGCCGACGCGCTCCGTGACCGAATCAATAACTGTGGCTGCGTGGCGGTGATTACGGCAGATGGCGCCTTTCGGCGTGGCAATGAAGTCGCGCTCAAACCCGCCGTTGATCGAGCTATTGATGAATGCCCATCCGTTCAAAACGTCGTTGTCCTCAAACGAACCGGCACAAAAATCCATATGGAACCAGGACGCGACCACTGGTGGCACGAATTAATCCCAACGGTTTCAAACATTTGTCCGGCTGAAGAACTCGACAGCGAGCATCCACTCTATATTTTGTACACTTCGGGCACGACCGGAAAACCAAAAGGAATCCTGCACACCACGGGCGGCTATCTGACTCAGGTGGCGTTGACCTCAAAGATTGTCTTTGACCTCAAAGAAACTGATACCTACTGGTGTTCGGCGGATATTGGCTGGGTTACCGGGCACAGCTATGTGGTCTATGGTCCACTCGCCAACGGTGCTACCGTGTTTATGTATGAAGGCGCCCCCAACTTTCCACAGCCGGATCGGTTTTGGGAAATTATTGACCGGCATCAAATTACGATTTTCTACACTGCGCCAACAGCTATTCGGGCCTTTATCAAATGGGGTGAGCAGTGGACCTTTAAGCACGACTTGAATTCATTGCGGTTGCTGGGCACCGTCGGTGAGCCGATCAATCCCGAAGCCTGGATGTGGTATTCAAAAGTCATCGGCAAAGGTCGGTGTCCGATTGTGGATACCTGGTGGCAGACCGAAACCGGCGCCATTTTGATCACCCCCATCCCAGGCGTGACGGCGACCATGCCAGGAACGGCAACCAGACCATTTCCAGGTCTGAGCATTGAAATCCGAACCAAAGACAACAAACCGGTCGGGCCAAATGAAGGTGGCTATCTCGTCATTACCAAACCCTGGCCGTCCATGCTGCGCACGCTGTGGGGCGATGATGAGCGGTATGTCGCTTCCTACTGGAGTGAAATCCCCGGTGTGTACTTTGCCGGAGACGGTGCCCGTCGTGACAGCCACGGCAATTTCTGGATTATGGGCCGCGTGGATGATGTCGTGAATGTCAGCGGTCATCGCCTGGGCACGGCTGAAATTGAAAGCGCGCTGGTTTCACACCCAGCCGTTGCGGAAGCCGCCGTCGTGGGCCGACCAGATGAACTCAAAGGGCAGGCGATTGCGGCCTTTGTTACCCTCGAAGGCACATTTTCGGCTTCGGAAGAATTGAAAAAAGAACTCCGCGAACACGTCACCAAAGAAATCGGCGCCCTGGCTCGACCTGATGACCTGCGGTTTACCGACTCACTTCCCAAAACCCGAAGCGGAAAAATCATGCGACGCCTGCTGCGTGAAATTGCCAGTGGCAGTACAACAGTGGGCGACACGACCACTTTGGAAGACATGTCGGTCCTTGAACGGCTTCGCGAGGACGAAGAATAATTTGGAGTGCGGTGGCTTGACACCGCTTTAGGTTTGTTATGTTTGTCCTTCACGCCCTCTGGTCCTCCCACAATCGGCTTTGTCTCTGGGGAGAGTCATCCATCAAACTTTCCCCAGGCAAAGCCCGCAAGACTCAATCTCGGAAAACCGAGGCTGAGCCAATTCATCCGTTTGCGGCTGACATTGAGACGCTGGCCCAGGGCATCACCTGGGTGTCGCTGGCAGAAGCAGCACCGCAACCTGGATCAAAGCCCGCCTCCCGTAAACGGATATCAGGCAACCCGTATGCTCATATTTCCGGCCAGTTGGAAGTATGGCTCCCAACCGCTGGCGACCGCCCCCTGCCCTCGCCATCCTTTCCAGTTTTTGATCAGGTTGACCTGCCTCAAACACCAGTTGGACTCAATGCCTGGGACATTCCAGTTCTGACCCTGGACTCAACACTGGCGTTTGAACTCCTGTTTCGGCTGCCGGGCTGGCCACCGCCGGGGTATGTGTTTGGAAGTTCGGTTCACTATTTTTCAAAGCTGGCAAAGTTTGCCCTGGAGCTTGTGACCAGAGGGCGGGTGCTCCCCGTCATCCACCAGCAGGCAGCCGACTATTCGTCGTTCTGGCAACCGGTTTTGACCGCACCAGAAGATGCCGAACGAATGAAGATTCTGGTGGATTCCTTCCCGGCCCTGTGTCGGGCCGAAGTTGTTTCAGGACAAAAGGGTGAAACCCCTCCGTCACATCTGGTTCGATCAGCACTGCATCACCTGGTGGACGCCGGTGTTCGAATGCTCCTTCAAGAATTTTCAATGGATCTACCATCAAATCGCCAGATAACCGAAGCCGTACCGGCAGTGGTCTGGCTGGCTGGTTTGATGAACCCGCATCCAACGATTTCCACCCCACCAACAAGCATTCACAAGCTCAAGCAAACGGTTGATGCCTGGCATCAATCTGGGACCATCGGCCACAAAGGGGGGCTCACCACCTGTTTTCGGCTGGTTGAACCAGCCGCTGCCACCGCTGAACCTCAGAAAAAGGCCAAAAATCAGCCTGACCCGGATGCCTGGCGACTCGAATTTTTGCTCCAGGGTCATGAAGATAAAAGTTTACTGGTGCCGGCGGATCAGGTTTGGAAAACCAAAGGCAAAGTTCTGCGGTTTTCAACCATTGAACTCCAGAACCCACAGGAAAAACTGCTGGCCGATCTGGGCCGTGCGCTGCGGGTCTTTCCTGAACTCGAACCAGCTTTGAAACCCGCCCGTCCGGTTTCCGTGTCGTTGGCCCCGCCTCAGGCATATCGGTTTCTGCGCGAAGCCGCCCCAGTACTTGAACAATCCGGATTTAGCGTCTTGATCCCTTCCTGGTGGACTAAACCAACCGCCAGACTGGGTGTTAAGATGGTCGCCAAATCCAAAAAAGCGCCGCGCTCTGCCACGCCTGGAGTTTTGGGATTTGACGGCATTGTTGAGTATGACTGGAAGCTTTCACTGGGTGACGAAGAGCTTTCTTATGATGATTTTGTCAAGCTGGCCAAACTGAAAATGCCGCTGGTGCAGATTCGGGGTCAATGGATTGAACTCAAGCCAGAAGAAGTTGAACGAGCCCTGGTTTTCTTTCAAAAGCGAGCGATTTCTGGCGAAATGCCCCTCACCGAAGTCATGCGGCTGGGCCTGGGGGTTGATGCCGCCAAAATGGGCCTGCCGGTACTGGGTATTGAGGCCGAAGGCTGGCTAAAAAATGTTTTGAATGAGGCCAGCGACCAGCACCTTGAAATTTTGCCAACTCCTCCGGATTTTGGTGGCAAGTTGCGCCCATATCAGGAACGAGGGCTCTCGTGGCTGGCATATTTGGGCACGCTGGGACTCGGCGCCTGTCTGGCCGATGATATGGGACTTGGGAAATCGGTTCAGTTGCTCTCACTGCTCGTCCACGAACGCAAAACAGCAGCGGCCACATCAAAGAAACCCGTGACCTTCCCACCCACCCTGTTGATTTGCCCAATGTCGCTGGTCGGCAACTGGCAACGCGAAACAACCCGGTTTGCGCCAATGCTCAAGGTCCACGTCCATCACGGAGCGCACCGCACCACGGGGCCAGAGTTCACCAAAATTGCCTCCCAATCTGATCTGGTACTGACGACCTATGCCCTGGCCGCTCGGGACCGCGAACTCCTGGCAGATGTCAACTGGGCACGCATTGTGCTCGACGAAGCCCAAAACATCAAAAACCCGGCAGCCAAACAAACCCAGGCCGTCCGCAGCTTCAAAGCACCGCAGCGGATTGCCTTAACCGGAACACCGGTTGAAAACCGGCTATCGGAACTGTGGTCCATTTCAGAATTTCTCAATCCTGGCCTGCTCGGGTCGGAAAAGAATTTTCAATCAACCTTTGCCTTCCCGATTGAACGCTTTCAGGATGAATCGAAAGCTGCCCTGCTCAAAAAACTGACGGCGCCGTTTATTCTGAGACGACTCAAAACCGACAAATCCATCATTTCTGACCTGCCTGACAAGATTGAAATGAAGAGCTACTGCAATCTGACCCAGGAACAGGCTTCGCTCTATCAGGCGGTGGTCAATGAAATGCTGGAAAAAATTGAAAACAGCGAAGGAATTGAACGCAAAGGCAATGTGCTTGCCACACTGTTGCGACTCAAACAGGTCTGCAACCATCCGGTGCAGTTGGTTCAGGATGGCTCATCACTTGAAGGACGCTCTGGGAAACTCGCCCGACTCGAAGAACTGCTTGAAGAAATCCTCGATGACGGTGACCGGGTGCTGTGTTTTACTCAGTTCACCGAGATGGGCGGCATGTTGAAAACCTATCTGCAGGAACGGTTTGGCCGTGAGGTGCTGTACCTGCACGGTCAGGTCAGCAAAGCCAACCGTGACCGCATGGTTGAACAATTTCAAAAACCTGCAGGGCCGCCAATTTTTCTGCTTTCGCTCAAAGCCGGAGGAACGGGCCTCAATTTAACCAATGCTCAGCACGTAATCCACTATGACCGCTGGTGGAATCCCGCTGTCGAAGATCAGGCCACCGACCGGGCGTTTCGCATTGGTCAGGTGCGCAATGTTCAGGTTCGAAAATTCATCTGTGTCGGAACGGTCGAAGAACGCATTGACCAGATGATTGACCAGAAAAAACAACTCGCCGAACGCATCGTCGGCACCGGCGAAGGCTGGGTCACAGAGCTTTCAACCGCCCAGCTTCGCGAATTGATTTCACTGTCTGAAGATGCGGTGGCCGAGGCCGAAGCCTCAACCCAAGCTTCGGCCAAAGCCAAACCTGGTTCGAAAAAAGCCGTTTCCAAACCCTCGAAAACCAAAGGAGGGCAACCGGTATGAGTTACTGGAATTATTATCCGAAAGCCTCTAAACCCCGTGAAGCCAAAGGCGGTATCAAAGCCAAAAGCCAACGGGGTGATATTGGTGAAACCTGGTGGTCGAAACGCTTTATCAAGTTGCTGGAGTCATTTAAGCTTGGCGCCAGACTGACCCGTGGAAAAACCTATGCCCGGAAAGGACAGGTATTGAATCTTGGGATTGAACCCGGTGAAGTCACCGCCAAAGTTCAGGGGTCAGCACGGACTCCCTATACAATTTCGATCCGGATTCAACCCTTCACCGAGCGCCAGTGGCAGGACGTTGAAATTGCCCTCGCCCAGCAGGCGCTGTTTATGGCCAAATTACTGAACAATGAAATGCCAAACGAGATCGAACAGGCATTTAACGCTTGCGGATTGAACCTCTTCCCGGCTTCGGTCCGGGAAATTAAGTCGAATTGTTCCTGCCCTGACTCTTCAAACCCGTGCAAGCATATTGCCGCCGTGTATTACATTCTGGCTGAGAAATTTGACGAAAATCCGTTTGAAATCTTCTTCTGGCGCGGACGTTCGCAGGAAAAACTCATTACAAACTTGCGCAATCTCCGGGGTGCAGATGATGAACCTGACCCAACACCAGAACCAGTTCTTGAATCAGTCGAGCCGGTTATTCCGTTATCCCAGTCACTCCACAACTTTTGGGACATGGGCGAATCAGCGGCCAGACTCCAGTTCAAACCCCAGGCAGCCAAAGTTCCGGATGCCATTTTGAAACAACTCGACCCGCTCCCGCTTGAAATCAGTGGTGTGCCTGTAACCGACATATTATCAGAGCTATATGAAGTCTTTACCAGTCAGGCAGAGAAGAAAGCCTTTAGTGAGTAGCAACGTAGCAAAATATAGAATTTCAGATAAAGAAACCACGGAATACACAGAAACACACAGAAAATAAATCCAAATTCTTCAATGGGTTCTGAGACTTCCTAAAATACAAACTCAGGAAATATTTATCTGAAAAGCTATTCGTTGGACTGTAACAAAGGCAGCACTTTATCCGGAATGACTGATTCAGGGTCTGCCAGTTTCATCTGCTGGTAATAGCGAAGCAGGTGGTTCCCCATACCCAGGCGGATCAGATCTGGAAGCGCTGTCAACTCAAGACGGTTCAGATTGTCTTTGCGGGCCCATAACCGCAAGGCCTCGTCCAGTTCCTTATTCCTGGCAGCGAGAACCGTAAGCGCCGCCAGGTTCCGTTCAAATAAGCCTATGTACTTTGGAAAGTGAACGGCAAGGGGTTCAGCCGATTTCCAGTCACCAGTGTTGAGATAACAATCCCAAAGCAGTCGGTGAGCATACCCGCTACCAGGAGGACTCGTTTTCATCAGACGTTTGAGCAAGGGGATTGCCCGTTTATAGAGCCCGGCCTGACACAATGCCGCACAAACCCCATACTGTTTGGAGACGTCACCATCTTTGGCGATGCGCTCCAGAAGTAAACAGATTACTTCCTGCTGATCTGGTCGGGCTTTTTTGAGCTGGTCTTCAATTTCATCAGGTTCATTGGACTCCCAGGTGGAGCCTAAGGCCAATATGTGCCACATTCGTCCGTTGGGAAAAACCCAATATTTATCTGGATCTTTCAAATACGGCTTTAATTGTCGAAACAGAAAGATGGCATAGCCATGATCAGCCGGAGCTGATTCAAATTCCTTAATCCACCGGTTTAATTGAGGGTTCATCTTTCCTTTCGATTCAGATTTTTCGAGCCACCAAAAGGAAAGGTAGGCAATCCACTGCCGGTTTCGGTTCTCGATGTTTTTTTTATTCAAGGGAAACTGAGCCAGTGCTTTTTCAATGGTTTCATCCACCAATTTGTACTCTTTCCGTCCGTAGTAATAGTGAGCACGTTCATGCCAGTATTGAGGTTCTTTTCGATACGCAGCTTCATTCTCCAAAATTGATTGTTCGATGACCCGTTTTCCAGAAACAAGCTGAGTCATGCCAGCCGTGGCCCCCAGGTCTTGAAGTGGAATTCCCCTTGGCGTGAGCCGGGCCGCTTCTTCCATAAGCTGCTGGGCTTTCTCAGGCTGTTTATCACTGAGGTAAATTTCCGCCAGTCCTTTTTTGACCGTTGCCTCAAACAATTGCTCCCAATCAACATCTTTTGGGATGATTGAATAGCCTGATTTCATCCGATCTTTATCCACGGGTGTAAACGGGCGATTCAACGCCATTTCTAAGAAGGATCGCTTTGCCGCTGTGCCCTCGACTAAGGTTGCAAACCTATAACAATCAACTGCCAGTACTGGTCGGCACACGGTTGCCATCCAGTCGAAGGAATCCACCCTTCCTGCTTTTCGAGCGTAGTCGGTGTATTCGTAAGCGCGAAACCAATCCTCAGGATGTTGCTCGACGTTAAGGCGCAATTGGGCCAGCAGTGGTTCAACTGATCCATGGTGCAATACAAAATCAAAGTGATGCTCAAACCAGGCTGGCTCCAATTTCACCCTGGCGGCCAACCAGGCATCAGTTTCCTGGAGTGAACTGTTCTCCACCATGAGATCAAAAAATCGAGCTACTGATTCAGTCTGTGGGGTTAAACCCGGCATAAGTTCGATCAATTTTTGAGCGAGTCGGATCTCACCAAAATCAATCAAATCAGTTAAGGCATCACGAAACAAACCTGTGTAATTTTTGATTCGCTGTATTTCCGGTAATGCCTGTTCGAGTCGGGAAAAATGTCCCGCCCGAATATACACCCGAATACGAAACGCCAGTTCAGTTGGGGAGTCAGAGGCCAGAGATTTTGCCGCCAGTTGGTTGGCCAGCAGGGTCAAATCATATTTGAGGAGCGCCTCTTCAAGTTTCGAGGGGTGCATCCAGTCGGTTTGCGAGTCGGTCAGTTCAGGCGTGGAGGATTGCGCCTTCACCAGTTGCGACCCTATTGCATTGGGTAGAATGATACCTGCGATTGCGGCAAACCATATCAGCCATAGGAATTTCATCATTTGACCTCGTAAGCCTCAAATATTTTTACGGATATGTAACTGCTGGTCTTTCAGAAAAAGAATTCTTTGAAGTCTGGTCAACTTGTCATCACTTGCCCACGCCACGACGTGTTGTGGCCAAATCTCTGGCTGGCCAAAGGTTCCAGCGACAAATCGCTGAGTGACAAAGCCGCAACAAGCTGCAAGGAAATATGTCTCTCAAAAACTAGAGATGTCAATCTACAATCAAGGATTACATAATCGCTATGGGAAAACGACAGAGTTTTTTCCTGGAAAGCTGCAGTTGAGTACCGTACCGACAATTTCCAGATGGTCTCATCACGAAATGCACGAAAAACAAAAAAGAATCTACCGCCTGTCAGATTTAATCCGTCAGTAAAGTTATGACAACGTACTTAGTATTTTAGACTATTTTGCAGTGAGGGTCTGGTATCAGAAAACAGTCAAATAGTTCAATTAAATAAACTTAGTAACCTGGTACTAAATCGGTTGAAGATCAATTGGTCTGAGGGGTGCCGGCGCTACTCTCAGTGAATCTAAACCGTCTGAAGGCTGTTCGATGAGGTTGTCCGGGAGCAATATGCAATTCTGGTTTGTCTGACAGCACCATAATTGTGCAGCCAAAGGTTGACTCGTTGCTAATCGGGGATATTTTTGAGTCACGTGAGCTTAAAGCTGACTTGATCACATCAACGCCTACGACTTCAGACCTGTGTTTAAATCTTTTTTCAAGGGACTCAAACCGATAACAATAATATGCCCCTTCAGCGACTGTTCGGTTGAGCTTCTTGAGTCGCTCCAGATACCGGGTGCTGTAATTGTCGTTCGCCAGGGGATGATTGGTGTGGTAAGTAATCCCTGGTCCGGCATCAGTGACATACTGGCTGGTTTTCTTCGCCGAACATTCAATCCCAACCGCTTTCTCTGTCCCGCCAATAATATAATTCTGACCTGACGCATGGTGTATGCCTTTGACGAATTCAACCGCCAGGTCAAAACTGGTCTTTTCCAGAACACCTCGCACGATAAACGCCACCGGCAACCCGTCATGAGAGGATTCCAGTTGCAACAAGGTGTTACAGGTAATGGCAACTGAATGATTGTTCAAGCCATTGAGACCAATCAGTCCAGGTGTGGTCAGCACAAACGATTCAACCGATGTTTGCGAGTCTTTGATATGAAGCAGGGTTTGATACCCCTGGTAAAAAGGTTCAATGTCCATGTTCTGGGCAACGAAAGTAGGGTTTGGACCGCGCTTATTGACGCTGATTGAAGTGCAATGCTCGGCGGTCACATCCGGTCCTTGAGCCCACTGTTCGTCACCTAACTGCAACATCAATATTGTATTGAAATCTATACCTGAACCGTCTGAGATGCCTTTTACTTCGTCCAGAAGTTCCGGAGTCCATTTCTGAATGGCGGGTATGAAATTGGTGGTCTTGAGAAATCTGGCCGTAAATTCATCTGCTTTCATTTTGTAGGTTTGCTCGACATCCGCTTTCCACAGTTGAAGGATTTCGCCAATCTCTTTTTTCAGTGTCCGACCATGAATCAGTCCCCGGTTGTAAGGTGAACCTTCAAGCACGACAACTTTGAGGTTGCCTTTGGTCACTGGTTTATGTCCGTTTGCCACACGTGCAGGCGCATCCTGACCACTTCCAAATGCCTGAGCAGGTGTCAACATCATTGTCGTTCCTATAATAAGACTACAAACAAAGATCAGAAATTTCATAAGCCTCCTCGTTTTCTGAACCACCATCCTTGAGCCTGGATAATCACAAGCAACATCCATCATTTTGTTTTGCCAGAGAACGCTCTGACCTGAGGTCCACGGCGTCAATCAGGTTCTGCCAGAAGGTTGTAAGATGAGCGAATACCTGGGCGAAAAAGGCTCTTTGGTATTTGCCGTGAAAAATTGGCATTTTGATTAAAATTCAAACCGGTAAGTTCTTTAGAATCAATATTCATTTTTGGAGTTTTGTTCGTTTCCACAGGAAGTACCAAAGAGTCGTGAAAAATCAAACGAGGAATAGCTGATAGCTGCTACCGAAAGCTCAGATGGTTCAGGACTCATTGATAACAGAGCTACAAGCTGTGTATGTAGTGATTCTTGATTCACAAACCGGTTGTAATACACACCTGATCGTAGTGGACTTCGTCTGGACATCCCCATATCCGGGATACGAAATAGTCGGTGATTTATATGGTTGCCCCTGTAATCCACAGCTACGGCAGGTACGTGCATCTTCAAGCCGAACCAGGAACCCACAATCAACCCGCCTGGCCCGACTGATTGGTGAAGAAGCATAGCTGGCCTTTGCTACATAGGGTTTTGTACCTTCAAGGTCTTTGCGAATCCAACTCCTACCGCCTGGTTCTGGCGCAAACATACTTCCAGCAAGCCACACATCTCCATTTTCAAATTCAACATCCTGGACTGAAAGAAAGACTCTGGTGACAGTTGAAATTGGCCCGCTCATTTCCAGGACCGATTTGAAATTTTGGTAAGCTTCTGGCGATAACGAAAGGGTTCGGGCTTGCGACGGATACAAAACTGAGTCGAATTCAGTCCGACTTTTTTCATCGGATGTATTTCCAAAAGAAAGCTGGGCCACCCCACGAAACTCATCGTCCCCGCCAGCCTGTGGTGCTGAGGAAGGAACAATAATGACCAGATTCATGGCCCGGATGGGCTGATTCCAGGTATTTCTGACCTGGATGGAAAATCCACTCAACCACTCATCACTGGCCCGCACCTGTTTGTTAAAGGCCAGTATCCCGTCTTTTCCTTTCATAAATTGAACTTCGATAGGTTCATTGTGAAATGCGGATTGCCGCACCATTTTCAATGACAAATCCCTGATTTCAGCCGTTAAATGTTGATGTAGTTGCGTTTTTCCAGATACAGAATCTATTTTTAAAGCACTGAAACACATCAGGGACACCAGCGCCAGATACAAAGCAAAGTATTTTCCACGAATAATCATAAATTTATTTCTTTCTCCGGTTGATGGTAACCAATAGCTCATCTAAAAAAATACCTGACCGAAACGCGGCTCATCTTCTTTCTGCTTCCACCAGGTTTTGTATTGAGCCAGGTCAGCATTGGAAATAAAGGACTTGTCAATACCACCTGCGTGAGCGGGTGGGGGTTGGAGGCAAACGGGCCCATCCATTGACACGGGTGCTACTGATCTCTCGGTTTTTCTGATTTGCCTCCACTACAAGATCCGATAGAAGCAGTATAAACCAGTTCAAAATCTGATTAGATTCTCGGTAAAATATATAAAAACCAAGTTAAATTATTGATTTTAAATATCTTAAATAAGATTTAACTCAAAATATATCTTGATAATCGAAGCAAAAGGTCACTCCAATATGTCAAAAATATTTATAATCACTGTTGAGATGAATTTTGGTGCGAACCAGGGAATCTATCAAATTCAATTTGAGGTGAAATTCAGATAGAGTTGAGATCGGGGGCTGTTACGGGAGGGAATTTTGGATTGGATTTCACAACGCTGAAAAAAGTAAAAGTTCAGAGTCTCACGCGCACAGGCGAGCATTTGTGACCCACGTTTTGTGGATTCCACTCACACCTGAACGGGTTCCTCTGAACTTTTTTTCTGACCAGGAAAATCTGACCAATCAGGCTGGAAACATTGATCTTACGGCATTCCAGGCGTCGGTGCCGATGCGACCCAAAATCGAATCATCCTTGAGTTGCTGCCCCGTGACCAGTCGGCTGATATCATCGGAAATCTGGTCGCGCATCCGGGGTGAAGAAAACACATTGGAGACAAATTCCCAACGGGCTTTGGCCAGGGGAATCGGATCGGCGGCTCGCAAGAACTGTTCAATCACATATCCGGTGCGCTGTTCGACCGGGAGTTCCTGGGCAATGTCGAGGATCCGTCCAAAGCGCCGAATCGGCGCCAGCGGCATAATGTCGAGCGACGTTTCATAAGCGGCGGTTTCAATCTTGTTGAATTTCGCCTGGGCTTGCTTTACTTTTTCTCCCAACCCACGCTTTTGAAAGTCTTTAATGTAGTCATTTCCCCACCGAACGTGCCCGGCCTCTTCGTTTTTGATCTGGTTGAGGACGGGATAATGTTTGTGGTCTTCACCCATCGCCGCTACATGGAGTGCAAAGCTTTTTAGTCCCCGTTTTTCAGTCACGTTGATCCCGACGATAATTTCCACTTCATCGGGCGCTGAGTCGTCAGTAATTCCCATCGTCAACGCTTCAAATTCATCAACATAGCGCAAACCAGCCGGTTCAGTTGGTGTGGCGCCCATATCGGCCATCATGCCGGCAATCATCTCCGCGTGGCGAAATTCATCGGCGGCATGTCCAACCAGGTGTTCTGAAAGCGCCGGCAGGTCCTTTTCAAGCCGTTTGGAAAGGTCAGCAATGGCGGTCGCGCCTTGAAATTCTGAGTAGTAGTACAGGTTGAGCGTCGCCGCGTGCAAATCAGGGTCATTGACGACGCGCTTGAAGATCTGGTTGAGGGCTCTATCGCGCGGTGTTTCGGGCATGGGTACAGGTTCCTCCCAGGAAAAATCTGAATGACAAGTTTATGCGTGCTGGGGGGTGATCAATGGGGGCTGATGAATGGGAAAAGCGGATTGTACCCCCCTCCCGAATGTTCGACCAGCGGGATTGCCATAATTTTCCCAGCCCCAACACTCCACGAGTCGGAAAGCAGGTTGGACAAAGGTCGGGTTGGTTCCCTACTCTGAGGGCATTCGCCACAAAAACCTCTTTTCACCACAGAGGACACAGAGAAACACAGAGGTTTAAGCTGGTTGATTTTCCTCCGTGTTCCTCTGTGTCCTCTGTGGTGAAGCTTGGTCTTCCCATCAGTACCAAACTTCAAGAACTAACTTCTTTTGAATCAATTTGTTCGCCCTCAACTCTCACACCTCCAACTGCGGCCAAAAAACGCAGATTGGTTTCTGACCGGAGTGAAAACGAATGGA